>JAKEHA010000349.1 GCA_022615275.1 Candidatus Latescibacterota bacterium | reverse complement strand
CCATCCCGTCCAGACTCACCGTCATCGTCCCCGTCACCCTCTCGAACTCACCCGGCTCGCTCCCCACCATCGCCGCCCGGCTCACCGTGAACTCCCCGCCCGCCGCCTCCGGCACGATCCACTGCAACTCCAGCCCGCGCTCCACCCACGCGTACGCGAAACTCACCCCGCCCACCGGGGTGGGAATCACGGTGTCGATGTTCCCGTCGTTGTAGCGATTGGCGTGGAACCGCGGCCACGGCGCCTTCATGGGATCGTAGGCACCTGGAAAGTCCCAGACGTAGACGGACTTGTCCCAGCCCGCCGCCACGATTTCGACGTCGCCGTCGAGATCGACGTCCGCGATCACCGGTGTGGAACGTACCGCGTCGTTCAACGCCAGCGGAAAGCCGTCGATCGGCTGCCCCGTCGCGCTCCATGCATTGATGAACTTCATCTCGTCGCCGAGAACCACGTCGAGCAACCCGTCGGCGTCGATGTCGCCGACCACCGGAGACGACTCCGTGTAGAGCTGAGGCGCGTACACCACCGGCCAACCCGGGAGGTCGCTTCCGTTCCATTGCACGGCGTACAGGTTTCGATTCTTGCTCGGGAGCACGACCTCGAGCCGGCCGTCGCCGTTCAAGTCGGCGAGCGCGGGCGACGGGCCGAAGCTCAATTGGTTCTGGAAGAAGCGGTACCACAACGTCGAGCCGTCGTGGTTGAGCGCGTACACGTTGCCGGCCCAGTCGCACACCACCAACTCGAGGTCGCCGTTGTCGTCGATATCCCCGACCGCGATGCTGCCGGAAATGTCGGAGTTGAACTTCTTGGGCCAGCCCGGTATCGACATCCCGTCGTTCTTGACCACGTACACGGAATCGCCTTGCGTGCCGACAATCATCTCGTTGAAGCCGTCGTTGTCCAGGTCGGCGACGGCCGGGCACGTGTACTGGTACACGCAGCCGGGGAAGGTGCGAAACACGCCGTCGGTCGCGGGGTTGTTGTCGCCGTCACGGAACTCGGTACCGTTCGCGTGCCACACGTAGAGCACGCCCTTCTCGTCGAGGGCGATGACCTCGCGCGTGCCGTCGTTGTCGATGTCGCCGGCAACCAGCGCGGCGCGGATCGCGTTCTGCACCGTCTTGGGCCAGCCCGGCACCACGCTTCCCTGATAATTGAACACGAAGACTTGCTTGGTATCGCGCGCGGCCGCGAGGATGTCGAGGCCGGGAACGGCGTCGATGTCGGCGAGTGCGGTATGCGAGACGAACGAGGTCCCCTGCGTGCTCAAGAGGCCCCAGGTCTGCGCGTTGCCGTCGCCGTCGGCGAGCTCGACGCCGTTGTGGTGCCACGCGTACATCTTCGCGTTGCCCTGCACGATTTCGAGGTCGCCGTCGCCGTCGATGTCGCCGACCACCGGCGAACTCACGGTCTCGGTGGTCATGGCGATGGGCCAGCCCTCGGCCGGTTTGGGGTTGGTCCTGCCCGCGTACACGATCGACGGCGCGCTTTCGTTGCCCGACGCGTCGACCGCCGTCGAGCGGTAGTAGTACCGCGTGGTGGGCTGCAGTCCGCGATCGATGTAAACCGTGTGGTGAACTGGGTCCGGATTCGCGGGCACGAACGGTCCCCCGGCCGAGAGCGAGCGGTACAAGCGGTAGCGGTCGACGTCGGGCGACGCGCTTCCGTCCCAGAATACTTGCAGGCGATCCGAGCCGAGGCTGGGATTGAAGGCGAGATTGACCGGCGGCGACGGCGGTCGCAGTTCGAACACCTTGCTCCAGGTGCGGCCGTAGGCGTCGGTGACGTCGAGCCGCAGGTCGTGCTCGGTGGAGACGTCGGTCTCGTGCAGCGCGAAACCGTCCGTGTTCTCGGCGCCGTCCGCGGCGGCGACGGCGGGATACGCATCGGTCCCGTCGGTGATCACGAACGCTCCCTCGAGGTCGGTGAGCGACGCGGTGAGGCCGTAGCCCGCGCCGGTGCCGAAATTCTTGATCGCATAATGGAGTCGGAAGTTCTCGCCGGCTTGGTTGACGCCGTCGCCGTTGCCGGTCGCGGTGTCGTCGATTCGCAGCACGGAAAAATCCAGATCGGGCGCATGGACGATGCGGTTGAAACGGTCGGAGCGCAACGTGATGCCGAAGAGCTTGATCGCCAGCGTGAAGTCGGCGGGCGTGCGGTCCGGAATCACCGCGTCGAATCTCACCGTGAAGGCGTCCTGCGCCGAGACGGTCTGCCCCGACGCCACCGATCCGACGGTGGCGGTGCTGTCGAGCACGGTGACGTTGCCCGCCAGCGCGCGCAGCACCAGCGACACGTTGGTCGCGTTGAGTTGTGCCGTGTTCTCGACCAACACCGTGAGTTGCACGGTTTCGCCGGCGTCGATGACCCCGTCGCCGTTGCCCGCGCTCGGCCCGACCGCATCGTCGTCGATCACGACGTCGGCAAAACCGATGAACGGGCCCGGCACGCTCCCCACCGTGATGCTGCCGATGTGACGCGCGCGGTTGAACGCGGTCACGTTGACGGCAATGCCCCCCGCGGACTCGGCCGTCATCTGCAGCGTGACGTTACCGCCCGCGTCGGTGGTTCCCACTTCGTAGTCGTCGTCGTCTTTGGATAGGCAGACGAGCGCGTTTGCAAGCGGCCCTCCCGGGTCGGAGACGTTCACCGTGATGCTGTGCGTCCCGAAGCCGACCGCGCTCGGGTACGAGACCGTGAGCGGCTGAACCGGCGCCGTCCACAGCGACATCTCGGGATCGGCGAGGATGGTATAGATGTAGTGCGTCCACCGGTCGCCGTTGTCGGAGGTCATCGCGAGGGGCGTGCGCGGCTCCCGCGAACGCGCCACGGCGTCGCCGATGTGCACGACGTCGTCGTTGTATACGAGCTCGTAGTATTCGTTCATGTACGGCTGCGACAAGAGCGGGTACGCGCTCTCGTTGGCCCCCACCACCGACACCGCGCCGCCGTTCGGATTGGCCAGGAAATGCTCGGCGAGACAAAAATAGGTGTGCGCGACGACAGTGCAGTTCAAGAGATACAGATTGGAATAACGATCGGTGTTGGTCAGAACATCGGCGTCCGCGTTCACGATGCTGCCTTGTCCCACCGACATGTTGAAACGGAAGCCGTGGCCGATGTGGTTGACCTGGTCGTAGCCCTGGTTGAGCGCGGCGATGGCGCCGGCGGCCGATTCGCTCACGGCGGGCGGGTACGGCACGTAGTTCTCGTACATTTTCGTCACCGTGAGCGACGGGTCGCTTAGCGCGGACAACCACAGGTACTCCGCGAACTGCGCGCCGTCCTGCGCGATCGACTGGCTGCCGTTCCAGTCGATGGGGAACAGCACTTCCGCGAGCAGCAACACCTTGCCGGTGTACGACGGGTCGACCGGCGTTTCGTAGCTCATGACTTTCGCGACCATGGCGTCCGCGTCGGCCGCGTTCATGGCCGGCAGTCGCCCCGTGAAGACTTCCTGATAGAGATCCGTCTGGTCCGCCACTTCTCCGAAGAACTCGTCGTGGTCGGCATTCCAGTCGCCGTCCAAGCAACCGAAGTACATGTCGGCGGGAATGTCCTTGTTGCCCAGGAATATCGACTCGCCGAGGCGCACCGGGATCAAGCTCGCGTCGGCGCCGAGCAAGAGGTAGGTGATTCCCCAGTGCTGGTAGGAGTCGATGACGAAGGTGCGAATGGTCTCGGCGAGATCGACCCCATTGGGGTAGTTGGCTTCGATCCACTCGGTGGTACGAACGACGGTGCGCACGCCTTTGGCGGTCTTCCAATCGGCCAGCCCCTGGAACGAGGCGGCCAACGAGTCGACGGTCACGATCACGTAGTCGACCGGGCTTCCCTCGAGCGACGGGATCGCGGTCGGCTGGAAACCGCCGCGTGCGGGGGCGACGCGCGCCTGCGCCGTCGCGTACCGCGCCGCGTCGCGCGGATTCTCCACCAGCGAGGCCAGGCGCCGCTCGACCTCCTCGTGGAAACCCTCTCGGTAGCGCGCGCGGCGCACGACCGTCGCGGCTGCCGGGTCGGGCGCGGTTTGGATGCGCAGCGACGCGTGCTCCGCGACCTCGACCGCGCTTCCCCCTTCCACGAGCCGAATGGGGTACACGGCGAAGCTCGCGATGGCGCGGCCGTGCAAGTATCCGGTTCCCAGATACACGGCCCGTTGGGCGGGGAACTCGACCGGGTCGGTGCTCCACGCGTGCGCGGCGGCACCGGTCGGGCGCGATCCGTCGGTCGCGAGCGCGTCGGGCACGCGGGTGACGCGCACGCCCTCGGCGATGCGCACCCTGGGGCCTTCCTCGTACTCGAAGTCCGCCACCGTCTCCCCCTCGGGGAGCAGGACGCTTACCAGCCGGTACGGCAGCTCGGGCAGGCCGGAATCGGTCGTGTAGGTGAAGCTCCCCCCGTCCACCACCAGGCGATCGCCTTGGGGCGCGCGCTGGACGGAAACGGACGCGCGAGGGATCTCGACGGGTTGGGTGATCTCGGCGGCTCGCCCGGGCGAGGCGCCGAACGCGGTCAACAAGCAGGAAATGGAAAGCGCGAGACGAAGGCGAAGCTCTAAGATGCGCACGGCCCCTCCGACGATGCTGCAGTCGCCTGCGTGCGCACCCTTGCCTGCGCGCACAGAGACACCGAGTCGATGCGATACCGATCGAGTCGAACGGTGTTGGTAGATCCGATGTTGTCTAAACCGACGTAACGATGCGGGGCTGGCCGCCGGTCCGGTGAGGCGGAGGGCCCCGTTTGGCCGGTCGAGGCCGGCGCGACACATCAACTAGATGGTGAGCAATTATACCGCGTCCACACGCCGCGCGTCAACGCGCGTGTGGGCCCTGGGACGAGGGGGGCGCGGCGAAGCCGGGCGGGCGGTCACGCGGCTGCCCGCTCGCCGCCGTGCACGACATCGATGCGGAACGTGTGCCCGTCGACCGTGACGCGAATCGTGTCGCCGTCGCGTGCGTCTCCGGAGAGGATGGCGCGCGCGATGCCGCCTTCGATCTCGCGCTGGATGAGCCGTTTCAGCGGGCGCGCGCCGTAGACGGGGTCGAACCCGCGCCGCGCCAGCTCCCGGATCGCCGGCGCGTCGATCTCCAGGTGCAGCCCGCGCTCGATTAGCTTGCGCTCGAGCTTGCCGGTTTGTAGCCGAGCGATCTCCTCCATCTCCGGTTCGCTGAGCGGATCGAACACGATCACGTCGTCGATGCGGTTCAAGAACTCGGGCTTGAACGCGGAGCGCATCGCGCGCATCACCGAGTCGCGCATCTCCGCCTGGTCGCTGAAGCGCTCCTGCGACGTGCCCAGGTTCGAGGTCATGATGATCATGGTGTTCGCGAAGTCCACGGTGCGTCCCTGGCCGTCGGTGAGCCGCCCGTCGTCCAGGATCTGCAGCAGGACGTTGAAGACGTCGGGGTGTGCCTTTTCGACCTCGTCGAAGAGGATGACGCTGTACGGCCGCCGACGCACCGCCTCGGTGAGCTGACCACCCTCCTCGTATCCGACATATCCCGGTGGGGCTCCGATCAGCCGGCTCACCGAGTGCTTCTCCAGATACTCGGACATGTCGATGCGAACCAT
>JAKEHA010000348.1 GCA_022615275.1 Candidatus Latescibacterota bacterium | reverse complement strand
GTAGAAGATCAGGGTGTTCTCGCGCAGGCCGCGCTTTTCAAGTCCCTCGACGAGACGACCCACTTGGGCGTCGGTATGCTCGACGAAGCCCGCGAAGATCTCCATGCCGCGACGCTGGAAGGCTCGCTGACTTTCGGGGATATCGGCCCAAGCCTGCATCGTCTCGTCGCGCGGCGTGAGCTTCGTTCCGGGAGGGATGACCCCCATCTCAAGTTGGCGCTTGTAGACTCGTGTGCGGTACTCATCCCAGCCGTCGTCGAACTTTCCTTTGTACCTGTCCGCCCATTCCTGGAACACGTGGTGCGGGCCGTGTACGCCGCCCGGAGCCCAGTACATCAGGAACGGTTTGTCGGGCGCGAACGACTGTTTCCTGTCCAGCCAGGCCAGGGATTTCTCCACCATGTCCTCGGTGAGATGGTATTTCTCATCGTGCGGAGGCTCGATGATGTCGTAATTCTCGACGAGCCGCGGTTCCCACTGGGAGGTCTCTCCCGCAAGGAAACCGTAGAAGTACTCGAAGCCATAGCCATTCGGCCAGCGGTCTTTCGGGCCGATCGCGGTCGTCTCGGTGGCGGGCGTGTTGTGCCACTTGCCGAAGGCCGACGTGTGGTAGCCGTAGTGCTTCAAGACTTCGGCGACGGTGGCCGCCGTCTTCGGGATAACGCCGCTGTAGCCGTCGAACGCCACCGCGCGCTCGGCGATCGTGCCGGAGCCAACCCGGGTGTGGTTTCTGCCGGTCAACAGTGCCGCGCGCGTCGGCGAACAGATGCTCGTCGTGTGAAAGGCGTTGTAGCGCAGCCCCTCGTCTACAAGTCGGGTGAACGTCGGCGTGTGAACCTCGCCCCCGAAGGTCTCGGCGACTCCGAACCCGACATCGTCGATGAGCACGATGAGGATGTTCGGCGCGTCCTTGCGCAGGCGCTGCGGCTCCTTCGGCCATTTCATCTTCGAGTCCTGGAGACGCGCTTTGGTGACGCTCTCCATGGGCGCGGGAGGAAACGGCAAGACGGATCCGTCGCCCGGGACTTTCGCGGTACAGGCAATCGCAATGGTGCCGACCAGCCCTGTCAGCACGCGGAGTCCGTGCTTCATGGCCGCTTTCATCCCCGAAACTCGGGTCCCGTCCGCACACTATGACTCTCCCTCTTCGACCTGCACCACTTCATACATGTCCTTTCCCTCAACCTCGACCGGCTGGTAGTACGTTTCGCCGACCTTGACATACGTTACATCGCCGATGCGAACTTCCTCACCGCCCTCTGGAAGGCTCGGAACCAGCGTCCCCGCGGTGGGCGGCACGACCGTGTAGCCGTCGCTCGATTTCTCGTAGTAGGTGCCGCCGTAGTAGTAGTTGTTGGTGGTCTCGTTCACGACCACCGTCTGCGAACCTTCCGGAAGAGTCTGGATGGTGGCGCCGACGGGCGCCGACGTCGCCACGTATCCCCCGTCGCTCGCGACGTAGTAGACGCCCTGGTCGTAGTGGTACTGCTGGCTGTTGACCGTGATGACGATCGCTGTGACCGCGAGCGTCGCAACGAAGAAACCCCACGGATGCCAAGCCGGTCCCCAGTAGTACGGGCGGTACGGGTGGTAGTAGTACGGACGGTGGCAGTAATAGCGGTGGCCGCCGTAAACGTACGGGGGGCGGCCGTAGACCCGCGGGCTGTTGCGCACCGTGGTGTTGCGTTTGATGTTGACGTCTCGGCTGTTGTCGACATTGATGTTCACGTTGGTCTCGCTATTGTCGACGTTGACTTTGTTTCCGCCGCTCGTCCTGTTGCCGCCTCCATCGGTCCGGCCACCGGCCTTCTTCGCCGCCGATTCCTCCGCCCCCTGCCGTTCGCCGCTGGATCCCGAAGTGGGCGCCGGGCGCTTGGATGATTTCTGCGCACCGCCGTTGATGGAACCCTTGCTCGACGCCTTCGACGTCTTGGGGCGTCCCTTGGGGGCGCTGTGTTTCATCTTCTGGGCGTCCGCGAGCCCCGGGGAGACCAGCAGCATGGCGGCCACCACCGTGACCACGAATCGCAACCTCTTTGAACGCGTGCGCATGGGATCTACCGTCCCTTCTTCGGCATCAGTGTGATTTCCGTGGCCGATAGCGGAGGGCTGAAGTCGAACATCGCGGTAGGCAGCTCGGGATTGAGCAGCCAGTTCGAGAAGGTGCCCGTGAACTGGGTCGTGCCGCTCTTTCCGGTGCGCATGATCGAGTACCGGACCGGCAGGTTGAGGGCATCGTCGGCAATCCAGAACTGGATGCGAGTCTCCCTGCTCGCGGCCAGAATATGGAAGCAGGGCTGGCCGTCCACGATTCGCTTGCCCAGGTAGCGAATCTCGTCACTGCCGTCGATCAAGTCGTCGGTGAAGTTGGGGAAGAAGAAGTCGGCTGCAGGAAAATCAACGCCGTAGTCGCGGTTGATTGCATCGATGGTGCCGAGGATCGAGTCGGGCGCCTTCACGATGGCGTAATTATTCTCGTCGTACGAATAGTACGTGATCGTCTTTCCGTTGTACCAGTAGCCATGATGCAAGTCGTCGAGCCGCGAATTGACGAGCATCCTGTCCGGCCCCACCATGTGCACTTCGTGCAGACCGCAACGCGTCACCAGGCCGTGGTCCTGATCGATCACGTCGTTGGAGGAGGCCAGGGTGAAGCTGCACGAGCCCAACTCACCGATGACCGCACTCATGCGGTCCAGCAACTGCACGGCCACGGCGTCGTTGACCGGCTCCGCGGCGAACGCGCTCACAGCAGCGAGGAGAAACAGGAGCGCACCGCACCACGTTTTGATCACCATGTTGACTGATCCTTCCTGGGTGGATGCGTGCGTGCTGTTGCGCTTCGACCGGGCCGCCAACCTCTCTGTAACAGCCGTGCGTGCGACGCGGCGCGGCCACCCGATTCGGCCTGCATGGTACCACGCCTGCGACGAACGGGTCAACGCCGGCGCAAACACGCAGATCAAAGCATGCGAAAACTCGACGATGGTCTGCCGCGAGCGTCACTGCATCGCAGTCTTCAACGCCGTTTCGCGCTCACCGTATTGGGTCGCGTCCACACCGATCTCGACCACGTCGATCTTTCCGCCCTTGAGGGCGAGCGCGATCGACGCGGCGATCCGGCTGCT
>JAKEHA010000068.1 GCA_022615275.1 Candidatus Latescibacterota bacterium | reverse complement strand
TTGGGTGCCGTTGATGAGCGCAAGCCCCTCCTTGGCGCGAAGCACGAGCGGTTTCACGCCCGCCGCCCTCAGCGCGTCGCGCGCGGGCATGCGCTTTCCGCGCACCGACACCTCCCCCTCCCCCACCAGTGCCAGCGACACGTGCGCGAGCGGTGCCAAGTCCCCGCTCGCTCCCACCGATCCGTAGCACGGCACCACCGGCGCGATGCCCGCGTTGACCATGGCCACGAGCAGGTTCACGAGTTCCTCGGACACACCCGAGTTCCCGATCACGAGCGAGTTCGCGCGCATGAGCATCATGAGACGGACCCAGTCGTCGTCGAGCGCGGGGCCCATCGCGGTGGCGTGGCTGCGGACGAGGTTGAGCTGCAGCGCGCGCGCGTCCGCGGGGGCCACCCGGGTGCGCGCGAACTTCCCGAAGCCGGTGTTGATGCCGTAGTGGGGTGTGTCGCTCTCGGCCAAGCGCTCGCAGATCCCCGCGCACGCACGCACGCGCGCGAGCGCTTCGGGGGCGACGGACACGCGCGCGCCTTCCGAGAGAAAGGCGTCGATCTGGGCGAGCGTCAGGCTATGGCCGTCAAGGACGAGGGGGTGCATGGCGTGGCGCTATCCTAGCACATGACAGCGCCGACGGGATCCTCAGAAGTTCTGCTCGAGCAGCACGTGTACCTTGGTCTGCTCGAGCGAGAACTCGTCGGAGACCGCGAAACTCAGGTCGATGCGTCCCAGCGGCGAGGCGCTGCGCACACCGAAGCCGTATCCGACCAGCCCGATGCCGTCCTCGGAGGGAGATCCGTCCGCAAGCGTGGTCGGCTGCAGCACGTAGCCGGCGTCGACGAAGAGGTAGAACCCGTCGCGCGGCGTGCGGCCCAGCCGCAGCTCGTTGCGCGCGAATCCGACGCGGCGCCCGTGGAACTGATCCTCGCGGTACCCGCGCACCGTGCGCGCGCCGCCCACGTAGAATTGCTCGGGCAAGGGGAGGGTCGCTTCGTCGCTCTCGAGTGTTTGCGCGAGACCCTCGAGGCCGTAATACAGCGACCAGAACGCGGGGACCAACAACTCCAGGCGCCCCTCGTAGATCCACTGCGACACGTCGCCGAGGCCGGTGGCCCCTTCGCGATACGACAGGTCCTTCTCTGCGAGCGTGGCGGAGACGCCCACGCGCGCGAAGGCGGCGCGGCGCTCGCTCCCCGCCAAGACACTCGCGCCCGCGCGCACGCGCAGTCGCGTCGAGTTCACGAGGTCTCCGATGCTGTAGACGTTGCGATCTCCGGCCGCGCCGAGGGAGACGCTGGTCAGCATCCCGGCCACGCGCCCCACGCCGCGCTCGACCTCGAGCGCGGCCGACTGCCACGTGTACACGGTGTCCTGTCCGACCTGTTCGAGCTGCACACCCACCGCCAGCCGCCGCCCCAGGAACAGGCGGTCGCGGTACGCGATGCGCGTCTGGCTGCGACCGACGCCGTCGTTGTTCCACGACGCCCCGAAGTCCTTGAGGGTTCCGCCCACGTTGTTGAGCTCCAGCTGCACCAGCCCCGACAGCACGCGGTCGTCGGTGCCGTCGCTGGAAGCGTACCCGAGTGCCGCCGCGAAGGTGTGCGAGCGCTTGGGCTCCGCCACCGTGATGACGGCGTCGACGCCGCGGCCGTCCGAGGACAGCCGCACGGTCGGGAACTCCACGTCGGCGAACACACCGCTCGCGACCATGCGCAGGTACGCGTCTTCCAAGGTTTGCGCGCGATACGGCACCCCGATCTCGATGCCGGCGATGCGCTGCGCGAGCGCGGGGCGCGTCTTCTGCAGCCCTTCGACCACCACCCCATCGATGGCGCGCGGATCGCCTTCGACCACGGTCAGCGAAATCGAGACGTGGGTGGCGTCGGCGGAAAGCCCGAGGCTGTCGATCCAAACCTGCGCGAAGGGATAGCCCTCGTCGTCGTAGGACGAGAGCAGCGCGTCGATGTTGCGCGCGAGCCGCTTCGGCTCGAAGGGCGAGCCGCCGACCAATTCGAGCGACGCGAGCACGTCGGCTTCGCGGCGGGCCCGCAGCCCGCCGGCGCGCGCGCTCCCGATGTGCGGCCGCTCTCCCTCGTCGATCACGACCGTGAACGACGAGTCGGCCTCGATCGTCACCGCAATCGACGCCGCCAAGTAGCCCTCCGCGATGTACGCCTCCTGCAGCACGCGCACCGCGCGCGCGGCGGGGAACCCGTTCGCGCGCAAGAGTGCCTGCGCGCGCTCGCCCGGCAAGGCGTGCGCCCCCAGCACGCGCACCCGGGTCGCGCGCACGGAGGCTCCGTCGGCCGCGTGCGCGCGCGACGCCAGCGCCGCGCACAGCGCGAAGATCCAGACTGCGACGATGCCGTTGCGCGTTTTCATTAGAAGTACGCCCGCGTCTCCAGGCGGAACTCGTGCTCGACCACGCGCTGCCCCGTGAACACGCGCTCGTTGCGCCCCGAGTACGTGGCGAAGATTCCGATGATGTTCGATATGCGGATGTTGGGCGTGATGCTCCAGCGCTGCGACGTCCCCTCGCGCGCGAAGACGAGGGGCTGGACCGCGGTTTCGCCCTGATTGTTCACCTGCGCGAGCTCGTAGGTCCCGAAGAGATTGAGCTGGTCGGCGATGCGCCACACCAGGCGCGGCGTCACCTTGAGCGAGCGCTGCTCGGCGCCCGACTCGGCGTCGGAAAGCGTCGCGCCGCGCACGTCGACGTCGAGGTTCGCGCCCGGTGCGAGCACGATGCCGGCGCCCACCAGGGCGAACCACTCGTCGGCGTCGTAGCTGCTCCCGGTCCCGCCCGGGATGCCTTCGCCGCCGCGTCGGTCCACGCGCTGGCCGCCTTCGAGAACTCCGGTCAGCACCGCCGAGAGCGAGCGCGACAGACGCGCCGCGCGTTCGCCCGACTGCGCGCTTTCGTGCACGCCTTCGAAGCGGTTGTCCTCGCGGTCCTCGCGCAGGAAACGAACCGTGAGCGAGACGTTCTTGTAGCCGTCGAGCAGCGACCAATCCTGGCGGAAGGTGGTGGCGCCGAACACGGTGGCGTCGTCGCGCTGGAGCGCCGAGGGAAGCATGAGGTAGACTTCCCACGCCGGCTCGTAGGTGGACTCTTCGCGGATACCCAGGGTCTGGTCGACGGAGACGTTGCGCAGGATCCAGCCGCCGAAGCCGCCCGCGGTGTGGGTGCGCTGCGACGGCTTCCACGCGATGCGCAGGTTGAAGCCGACCGTGTGCACGGGTGTGGTGTCGGTGGTAGGGAGGAACACGACGGTGTACGCGCCCTTGCCCTTGCCCACCGGCTCGCCGATCGCGTTGTAGTCGCCCTTGCCCTCGCCCACGAACACGACCGAGCGCTGCAGGGTCGCGGCGTCGTTCTGACTCACTTCGTAGTCGGCGTCGGCGCGCAGCGCGATCCCGTCCCAGGCACTCCCCGCCTTCACGCGCGCGAGATCGGTCTTGGTCTCGCCGCCCGCGATGAGATCGTCTTCGCGGCGATGGATCAACTGCAGCTCCGCGCGCGCAGCACCGCTCGAGCGGTACACGAGCGATCCGCTCAACGTCACGTCGCGGCGCGCATCCACGAAGTCGTCGGTGGCCGCATCCACGGTGCGCGTGTCGCGCTGCTCGCCGCCCAGCCGCCACGACAAGCGCGCCGCGCTCCGGCTGGCGAGGTACGCGCCCACCAGCTCGTACGCGCGTCCGCTGTCGGGGGCGGCGTCGAACGCGTTGCGATAGGTTTCGTATCCGTAGGTGATCCCCGGCACCACCTTCCACGCGCCGTACGCCGCCTCCGTCGTCATGTGGCGCCGCGTGCGCTGGTTGGCCTCGCCTTCGGTGTCGCTCGTGAAGGCGCGCGCGGACAGACCGCGGTCGTCGAGGCGGCCGGCGGCCAGTACCGCCTCCTGCTTCCACCCCTCGAAGTCGTCGCGGTCGAGGTGGCTCGCGGTTACACGCGCGCTCCCGATAGTCGTGCGCGCCGCGCTCACGGTGACGTCCTGGGTGGCCTCGCGCCCGACCAAGGCGACGTCCTCCAGGTTCCAGTCGCGATAGAAGTAGGCAGCGCGCGAACGATCGAAGCTCTGGAAGCGATCCTCGAGCACGCTCGCGAGCGCCGATATGCCGAGCCGCCAGTCGCCGTCACTCTCGAGACCCGCACGAATCTGCCCCGCGTTGCCCACGTTGTCGTCGTCGTCCAGCGACGAAAGCAGATTCCGGTCGTGCTGGCTCACGTTCCACTCGGCGTCGAAGGTGAAAACGCCGGTTTCGCGCCCGATGCGCGCGGTGGCGACGTCGAGCGAGGTCGGAAGCGGCAGCGAGCGCCCGACCACGTAGCTGCCCAGGCTGTCGCCCACGAACTCGAAGTACGCCGTCCCCGTCGACGAGATGCCCGCGCGACGGTAGGCGCCGCCGTTGGCGGCGACTTCGACGAACGACACCAGATAGTCCCCCAGCACTTCGTCGAAGCGAAAGAAGGCCGGCGCGCCCGACACGGTGTCGGCGGGCACCAGAACATAGTCGCCCTGTCCGGGGTCGGTCTGCGTGACACCGCCGGTCACGGCTGCGTCCGCGTCGTCGCCCGCGGCCGCCAGCACGGACAGGTCGCCTTCGGTCAAGGAAACCGACTTGGAGTCCGACTTGTCGTCCGCCTCGCGCGCGTATATGACACTCATGGCGACGCCGCCGCCGAGTTTCACGCGCTCCGCGGCGCCGAGTAGTGTCGAGCGCGCGTAATTCTCCGCCGTCGCCTCGAAATCGACCGCGATCTCGGTGTCGGTGGTGATCAAGCGCCGCGGCGTGAAGGTGACGGTGCCGGCGTCGTAGTCGATCAGGTAGTCGCGGTTGGGGCCGCGCTCGACGCGCACGCCGTCGATGGAGACGCGCTCGGTGCCGGCGATGATCACCTCGAGGGTCGTGCGCGCGGGCGAGAGCAGCGCGTAGGGGCCCTGCAGCCCGGTGGTACCGCGGAACGCCACGCTCCGAAACTCGCCCTTGGTCTCCGCACCCGCCGCGGTCACGCGCCCTTGCGACGACCACGCCGCGCCCGAGAACCCGCGCAACTGGCGAACCAGCGGCGAAAACGTCGAGGTGCGGTTGTCGAGCGAGATATCGCCCACCGCCGCACGCGCGCGCGGCCCTTCGATTTCCACGAACACGCGGTCGAAGTACTCCAGCTCTTCGGTGTTGCCTTCGGGCTGGATGGGCAGGTTGTTGTCGGAGAGCAGCGCGCGCACCGAAATGGTGGGTGTCAGCTTCCCTTCCACGGTGGCTTCCAGCGATTGATCGAGTGTCGAGCCGCGATTGCTCCCGGTCGAGAACGACACCGACTTGGTGCCGCCGAAGACGAGATCGGGCGAGGTCGAGGGTGCTTGCGGTCGCACCACCACCTCGCGCACGGGAGCCTGTTCGGCGGGCTCCGTCGGCGAGACTTCGGGGGGCCGCAGCGAATACACCGGTGCGATCAAGAACGGCCGCCGCCGGTAGCGTACGATCACGGTGGCGCCGGAGGGAATGTCGTCGGTGAGCGACTCGTGCCAGACCAGCGCGTTGTGGCGTCGCGCGGCCCGGGCGGGATTGGGGGCGATGTCGTAGCCGGCGCAGAAGCTCCGTCCCTCGGCGCGGAGCACCACCACGCTCGTG
>JAKEHA010000347.1 GCA_022615275.1 Candidatus Latescibacterota bacterium | reverse complement strand
TTCAAAGCTGTCATAGTCATCCCGCAGGACGAGGTTCACGACGCCACCCACAAGACCCCTGCCATTCATCGGTGGCTCGCCCGGCACCCGCGATTCCACCTGCACTTCACGCCCACGGGCGCCTCGTGGCTCAATCTCATCGAAAGCTGGTTCTCGGTATTGACCCGCCGGCAACCGCCGTGGGAGCCACCGAAGCACCCGCGCCCTCGAAGCGGCGATCAAAGACTATCTCAGGCACAACGACGAGCACCCCAGACCCTTCACGTGGACCAAGACCGCGGATCAAATCATCGAATCGGTCGGTCGGTTTTGCATGGAAACTTCCAACTCATAACACTAGCGCCGGGGGGGGCTCAGGTGTCAATCAGAGGTCTATAGTGCGAACCATGTAAAAGACTTACACGCACCTCCGACTGCGCGCCCAAGGAACCCCGGCCCGTGCGCCGCGAAGGCGCCCGGGCCGGAGCAAGTGAACGTGCCCGAATCGCCCCTAACGGGCCTCCTCCGGCTGCGGGACGATGCGCAGGTAGGGCCTGGGCGCTTTCCACCCGCCGGGGAACTTCTTCTTCGCGTCCTCGTCGGAGACCGACGCCAGGATGATTACTTCTTCGCCGCGTTTCCAGTTGACCGGTGTCGCCACGGAGTGGCGCGACGTGAGCTGCATCGAGTCGATGACGCGCAGCACCTCGTCGAAGTTGCGTCCCGTGCTCATCGGGTAGGTGAGCATGAGCTTGACCTTCTTGTCGGGACCGACCACGAACACGGTGCGAACGGTGGCGTTGTCGGCCGCGGTGCGCGTCGACGCGGCCCCGCTCGCGTTGGGGTGGATCATGCCGTAAAGCTTGGCCACCGACATCTCCGGGTCGCCGATCATCGGATAAGTCACGGCGGCGCCTTGCGTCTCCTCGATGTCCTTCTTCCAGCGCGCGTGGTCGTCGACCGAATCGACCGAGATGCCGAGGATCTTCACGTTGCGCTTGTCGAACTCGGGCTTGATCTTCGCCATGTATCCCAGCTCCGTGGTGCACACGGGCGTGAAGTCCTTCGGGTGCGAGAAGAGCACGCCCCACGAGCTGCCGAGCCACTCGTGGAAGCTGATGCGACCGTCGGTGGTCAGGGCCTGGAAGTCGGGGGCGATATCGCCGATTTGGAGAGACATTTGAGTTTCCTCCTTATTATGTGGCGCGGGCCGCGGCGTCGCGGCTCCCGCGGTTGAATGGGGTACCGTCGTGAGACACGGATACACTCGTTACGTCACAAGAATTCTTTCGGTTCCCGATTAGTCTCAAACGAAACATCGTTTCACGATCAGAGCATACGACATCACGGGGACGCCGCGGGGAAGATCGCCTTCCAATCGTTCTTCATGTCGACCACGGTCCAGCCCTGGGCCGTCGCTTCGTCCAACGCCTGGTCGAGTTTGCCGATGTGGCTTTCGCGGTCGTAGGCCCACTCGCGCTCGGCGTCGGTGTGGTGAACGATGCCCATGAAGCGCGCGCCGCTGCCGCCCGCGGTCCACTGCAGCATCTGGTGGTCGCCGTCGGAGTTTCCGAAGGCGAAGAGGGGCCGGCGGCCGATGAACTTTTGAATCCCCACCGGCTTGCCTTCCTTGTCGTCGACGAAGTCGATCTCCGGGAGCTTGACCAATACGGGACCGGTGTCGCGCATCTCCCATTTCAGCTTGCCGCCGCTGCCAACTACCTGCTCGGGTGGGATACCGTAGACGCCCTCCGCCCACGCGCGCATGAACTCGACGCCACCGCCGGAGACGATGAAGGTCTTGAACCCGTTCGCGCGCAGGTAGGCGAGCAGCTCGAGCATGGGTTGGTAGACCATCTGCGAATACAAGCGCCCCGTTGTCGGGTGTTTCGCGGTGGCAATCCAGTCCTTCACCGTTTGCTCGAACTCCGCGGTGGTGATACCGGCGTGGGTGACGCCCATGATCTCTCCAATCGCCTTCATCCCACCGGCCAGGGCGCCCGCGACGTCGCCTTTCAATAGAGACGCGAACGGCTCCTGCTTTTCCCATTCCGGGTGTTGTGGCGCCAGCGCTTGGATGCGATCGAACGCGAACGCGAGCTGAAAGTAGATCGGCTGCTCCGACCACAGGGTGCCGTCGTTGTCGAAGGTCGCGATGCGTTCCGCGACCGGCACGAAGTCGGGGCCACCCTCGAGCGTCACGCGCGCGACGAAATCGACGATGGCCCGCTTGGGCGCGGTGTCGTTCCACGACGGCAGGGGATCGGCGGCAACCGGCGCTTCGGCGACTTGCGGTGCGCGTTGGCAACTTACGACCAGTAGTAGACCAAGGAGAGCCCGGTTCAATCGGCTAGCCATTCGTAGACCTCCCATACGCTCTCGTTCGAACGGCACAACTATTTCTTCTTGCCGGCGCTCTTGTCGAGCACCGGAAACGCCGCCCTCAGTTTCCTCTCCGCGTTGATCATCCGGAGTTCTTCTTCCAGGAGGTTCGCCGGGTTGAAGCTCGGCGGGAGCGGAGAGCACGTGGGGACCTCCTCGTTTTCGCATTGCAGGCCGGTCGCGCGCGGGGGCACGTGGACCGGAATAAGCTCGTACCGGAAACGCGAGTATGTACGAAGCCCCCGCCCGCAAGGTTGCGCCGGCGAGGGCGTCGAACGGGACGCGTCAGCCCTCCACGCGCTGCACCTCGGGCCGCTTCCACGTCCCGTCGTACGCGCCGGGCTTCGGCCCATAGAGGCGCAGCACCATCGTGAACGGACCGGCCGGGGCGGGCAGCCAATTGGTCTGTTTGCCCGGTCCCGGGGATGCGTACTGCATGTAGAGGGTCAACCCGCCGTCCTTGTCCCGGCGCAGTTTCGGCAGCATGGGCGAGTTGATGAGATATCGATCGATCGAATTGGCGACGAGGAGCTTGTTCTTCGCGTCGTACATCGTGAGCGACCAAAACGCGTTCACGGGTGGGAGCTGGTTGGGCGCGAAGCGCAGCGAGTAGTACCCGACCGTCCCATCCAACGCCTGCCCGCCGGCGTCCACGGCGTATCCGTAGTAGAGCGCTTCCTCCTTGGAGTTGCCGTAGATTCCATTCACCGCGGCCGTCATGCGATTGAGATAGTTGTTGGCGAGGTAATCGCGCGTGCCGAACAGGTCGCCGCTGAAAACCCGGTCCGAAGCCATCAACTGGGTCAGCGAATCGCACGCCGCCCACGCGTCGGCCCGGCCGTCCTCCATCGCCCTGAGGACCTCCGGCTTCCGAACCGCCGCGTCGAAGCTCTTTCCCGCACCGACGCCGATCCTCGCGAAGCGCGCCATCAGCTCGGTCTCCGACGGGTGCACCGGGCAGAACTGCAGAACGAAATTCAAGATGCTGAAGAACTCGAGCGAGGTTCGCTCGTCTTGGGGACTGAGCGGTTTGACGAACGCGATCGCAGGCGCGGGCTCGGGCGCGGGCGTTCCCAAGAACCGGGACAACGGCTGGACCTTGTAGCCGAGCTGAATCTCCTCGACGTTGTTGATGTCCTTGGGGTCGAAGAGTTGAGTGCGGTACACGACCATCGCCAGCTCGGTCTCGCATCGAATCACTTGCGTGATGCCGGGTGGCGTCTCGCCCTGCCAGCCCGGACCCGCGAGCAGGAACGTTCCGCCCTCGTTTCCGGTGGCGCGGCTCCCGGCGTACGCGAAGTTGAAGGTATAGAGATCGATGAACTGCGCCGAGTAGTAGCGTCCCTTTTCCACCGCGGGCAGCGTCAGCACAAGCGGCTCGGCGCGCAGGTCGGCGCCCACCGTCGAGTAAGGCGTGTCGGAGTTCGGAGTCTGCACCGCCTTGTCCTTGGGTGTGTATACGCGCGCCATGCTCGTGACACGATTCCAGTCGTCCTTGAACTCGGGACTGGTGCCGTCGACGAAATACGAGTGCAGAACCCGATAGTTGTCGACCAACGGGA
>JAKEHA010000346.1 GCA_022615275.1 Candidatus Latescibacterota bacterium | reverse complement strand
AGCAGCGAGCGCAACTTCTCCTCCCTGCCGCTGTGCGGCCCCCCATTGGGTCGCGTACCTATGTATGATATCAGCAATTACGCGCGATCGGCAACCGAAAAGATTGACGGCCTCGGGGTGCGGCGCGTAGAATGCGCCCAAAGTAAGCGCTTGCCAGGACGACGGTTGCCCCGCGTTCCACGCGGCGCGCGCGACCCACACCCATCCCCGATGCCCAAGAGTAACGATAAGCTCAAGCAACTCCGCGACCTGCGCACGTCCGCGCACGCCGGCGGCGGCGCCGAGCGCGTGGCCAAGATCCACGAATCGGGGCGACTGACCGCGCGCGAGCGCATCCATCTGTTGTTCGATCCGGCCACGTTCCAAGAGCTGGGGGTCTTCGTCACCCATCGCTCGACCGACCCCGGCATCGCGGACAAGAAGTTCCTGGGCGACGGTGTGGTGTGCGGCTACGGCTCGGTCGCAGGGCGATTGACGTACGCGTTCGCGCAAGACTTCACGGTCTTCGGCGGCACCTTGAGCGAATCCAACGCCGCCAAGATCTGCCGCTTGATGGATCTCGCGGTGGAGAATGGCGCACCTCTGGTTGGATTGAACGACAGCGGCGGCGCGCGCATCCAGGAAGGTGTGGCCAGCCTCGGCGGCTACGCGGAGATTTTCCTGCGCAACACGCTCGCCTCGGGTGTGGTGCCGCAGATTTCCGCCGTCATGGGCCCGTGCGCGGGCGGAGCGGTGTACTCGCCCGCCATCACCGACTTCATCGTCATGGTCGATCAAACCAGCCACATGTTCGTCACCGGTCCCAACGTGATCAAGATGGTGACGAACGAAGAAGTGTCGTTCGAAGACCTGGGCGGCGCGCAGGCGCATTCGACCAGGAGCGGTGTCGCGCACCTGATGGCGCGCAACGACCAGGATTGCATTCTCTTGATTCGCAAGTTGCTCTCCTTCATCCCGCAGAACAATCTCTCGGAGGCACCGCGCAAGACGACGACCGACGACCCCGGGCGCCGCGACGCCAAGCTCAACGCGATCGTCCCCGACGACCCCAAGCTCCCCTACGACATCGTCGACGTGATCCACCGCGTGGTCGACGACGGCGAGTTCTTCGAGATCCAGCCGTTGTACGCGACCAACGTCGTGGTGGGCTTCGCGCGCTTGAACGGGCGCAGCGTGGGTGTGGTGGCCAATCAACCCAAGTCGCTCGCGGGCGTGCTCGACATCAAGTCGTCGATCAAGGCGGCGCGCTTCGTGCGCTTCTGCGACGCGTTCAATATTCCCCTGATCACGTTCGAAGACGTGCCCGGTTTTCTGCCCGGCACCGAGCAGGAGTGGGGCGGCATCATCAAGCACGGTGCCAAGCTCCTGTTCGCGTACTGCGAAGCCACCGTGCCCAAGATCACGGTCATCACGCGCAAGGCCTACGGCGGCGCCTACGACGTCATGAGCTCGAAACACATCCGCGCCGATTACAACGTGGCGTGGCCGAGCGCCGAGCTGGCGGTGATGGGTGCCGAGGGCGCGGTCAACATCTTGAACAAGCGCGAGATCGAATCCGCGAAGGACCCCGCCGCCGAGCGCGCGCGCCGCGTGGAGCAATACAACGAAAAATTCGCCAATCCCTACATCGCCGCCTCACTCGGATACATCGACGACGTGATCGAGCCCGCCGACACGCGCCCCAAGGTGATCGCGGCCCTCGAGAGCCTCGTCAACAAGCGCCAGAGCCTGCCGCCCAAGAAGCACGGCAACATCCCGCTCTGACGCCGAGGCACGACGTCATGTTCGCCAAGATTCTGATCGCCAACCGGGGCGAAATCGCCGTCCGGGTGGCGCGCGCGTGCAAGGAGATGGGGATTACGCCGGTGGCCATCTACTCCGACGCGGATCGCACGGCACTGCATGTCGCGCACGCGTACGAAGCCTACCGCGTGGGTGGTCCCGAGAGCCGCGAGAGCTATCTCAACGTCGCCAGCATATTGAGTGCGTGCCGCGAGAGCGGTGCGGACGCGGTCCACCCCGGGTACGGCTTTTTGGCCGAGAACGCCGACTTCGCGCAGGCGTGCGCGGACGCGGGTGTGGCGTTCATCGGCCCCTCCGCGAGTGCCATCCGTGCCATGGGCAACAAGCTCGCGGCGCGCGCGGCCATGAAGAAGGCGGGGGTTCCCACCGTCCCCGGGAGCGACGGCCCCGTAACGGACGCGCGCGACGCCGCGCGCGTCGCCACGTCGATCGGGTATCCGGTCTTGCTAAAAGCCGCCGCCGGAGGCGGCGGCAAGGGCATGCGCGTCGTGCGAGGCGAAAAGGAATTCGATGCCGCTCTCAAACTCACCAGCGGCGAAGCGGGTGCCGCATTTGGCGACGCTTCGGTCTATATCGAGAAGTTCATCGAGCGGCCCAAGCACGTCGAAATCCAGGTCATGGCCGACGCGCACGGGAACGTCGTTACCTACGGCGAGCGCGAATGCTCGATGCAGCGCCGCTACCAGAAAGTGATCGAAGAAGCACCCTCCCCCGTCGTGACGCCTGAGATGCGGGCGGCACTTTCCGACGCCGCGCGCAAGGCCGCGATCGCGGTGGGTTACGTCGGCGCCGGAACCGTCGAGTTCATCGTCGATTCCGAGCGCCGTTTCTTCTTCCTCGAGATGAACACGCGCCTGCAAGTCGAGCATCCCGTGACCGAGATGGTCTACGGCGTCGATCTGGTCAAGCAACAGATCGAAGTGGCCGGCGGCGCGCCGCTCGCGGTGCAGCAGAGCGACGTCGTCCCGCGCGGGCACGCCATCGAGATGCGCGTCTACGCCGAGGACCCCGCGCACGGCTTCCTGCCCTCGATCGGGACCATCAAGCGGCTCGTGCTTCCCCAGGGTCCCGGCGTGCGCAACGAGAACGGCGTCTACGAGGGCTACGAGATCCCGATCTACTACGACCCCATGCTGGGCAAGGTGGTGGTGTACGCCGACACGCGCGTGGATGCGATCCAACGCGCGCGGCGGGCACTGCGCGAGTACCGCTGCGAACCGGTGCGCACCAACGTCGACTTTCTCTTGTGGGCGCTGAACGAAGGAGCCTTCGTCGACGGGAACTACGACACCAAGCACATCGAATCGCACTTCGAGCCCTCGAAGTTGCACCAGCGCGACGAAGAGGTCGAGCTGGCCGCCATCGCCGCCGCCATCGCGGCCTTCGACTATCGCAGCACCGTGCGCTACGCCACCCTCGACGAATCGAAGGACGGCGCGTGGCGGCGCGCCGCGCGCGCGGACGCCACCAAGCGGTGGTCGCGATGAAATTCACCGTGCGGGTGGACGGCACCGAGAAGGTGCTGCACGTTTCCCGTGACGGTGCGGGCTATCGCATCGACGTCGACGGTCGCGTCTTGAACGTGGACGCGCGCACCTTCGGCGACAAGGACGCGTTCTCGCTCCTGATCGACCACAAGTCGTACCTGGTCGAAGCCGCCCCGGTGCGGCCCGAGCGCGGCGAGTACTTCGCGCGCGTGTTGGGGCGCCACTACGACGTGGAAGTCCTCGACGAACTGCTGGTCGCGGTGCGCGACGCCGAGCGCGCGCGCGAGCACACCGGCGCCTTCACCGTACGCGCGCCCATGCCGGGGCTGATCGTCCAAGTGCGCGTCACCGCCGGCGCGCGCATCGCCGTGGGCGAAGCGGTGGTCGTCATGGAAGCGATGAAAATGCGTAACGAACTCGCGAGCGACGTGGCCGGCGTGGTCACGTCGGTCACGGTCTCCGAAGGCGACAAGGTCGATTCGCAGACCCCGCTGGTGACGATTGAGAGAGAGTGATGGCGTCGAAGAACAAGAAAGAGTGGCGCGAGAAGATCTACGATCCGGCGATCAAGAAGGCGCCGGAGCGCAAGAAGCGCTTTCGCACGTCCTCCGGAATCGAGATTGAGCCGCTATACACGTCTCCCGGGGACCTTGACGTCGGCAGCGAGAATAAAGTCACCTTCCCCGGGGAATACCCATTCACGCGCGGCGTGTATCCCTCGATGTATCGCAGCCGGCCCTGGACCACGCGCCAGTACGCGGGCTTCGGGACCGCGCGCGAGACCAACCAGCGCTTTCATTCTTTATTGAAGCGCGGGCAGAACGGCCTTTCGGTCGCGTTCGATCTTCCCACCCAGATGGGCCTCGACTCCGACGACCCGCTCGCATTGGGCGAAGTGGGGCGCGTCGGCGTCGCCATCGACACCGTCGACGATCTGGCGACGCTTTTCGACCAGATTCCGCTCGAGTCCGTCAGCACGTCGATGACCATCAACGCCACCGCGTCGGTGTTGCTGGCCATGTACGCGGTCGTGCACGAAGAGCGCGGCGGCCAGCGCCGCGACCTCGCGGGCACCGTGCAGAACGACATCTTGAAGGAATACATCGCGCGCGGCACCTACATCTTCCCGCCCGCGCCCTCGATGCGAATTATCACCGACATGTTCGCGTGGGCCTCGCGCGAGATGCCCAACTGGAATCCCATCAGCATCAGCGGTTATCACATTCGAGAGGCCGGGTCCACGGCGGCACAAGAGATCGGTTTCACTTTGGCCGACGGCGTCGCCTACGTGGAAGCCGGCCTAACGGCCGGCCTGCAGGTCGACGACTTCGCGCCGCGGCTCTCGTTCTTTTTCAATGTTCACAACAATCTCTTCGAAGAAGTGGCCAAGTTCCGGGCCGCGCGGCGCATGTGGGCGCGCGTCGTGCGCGAGCGCTTCGGTGCGAAGAACGAGGACGGCTGGAAACTCCGCTTCCACTCCCAGACCGCGGGCAGCACCCTGACCGCGCAGCAGCCCGAGAACAACGCCGTGCGGGTGGCGCTGCAGGCGCTGGCCGCGGTGCTGGGCGGGACGCAGTCGCTCCATACCAACAGCCTCGACGAAGCGCTCGGGCTGCCGTCGGAAGCCGCGTCGCACCTCGCATTGCGCACGCAGCAAATTCTGT
>JAKEHA010000345.1 GCA_022615275.1 Candidatus Latescibacterota bacterium | reverse complement strand
GGCGCGCGAAGTGACCGTGTTCGTTCGCCGCCACCCCGGCGCGGTCGTGTTGAGCTCGACCCCCCCGCACTCCACCCAGATCGGCGTGCGCCTGGCGCGCGCGCGCGTGCGTTTCGGGTGGGTCGCCGACTTTCGCGACCCTTGGACGGCCCCGCTGCGCATTCCCAAGGGACGCATCAACCTGGCCGCGCAGCGCGCGCTCGAGCGATGGATCCTGTTCGCGTGCGACCGCGTGGTCGCCAATACGATCGGAAACCGCGGCGCGCTCCTCGCGGCGTTTCCGCACCTCGACCCCGCGCGGGTGCGCGTCGTGCCCAACGCGTTCGACACCGAGACCATGCCCGCCGCCGCCGCCGCGGACGATCCCGGTCTCGCTTGCGACATTGCGTATTTCGGCGAGATCTATCCCGGGATGCTGGACGTGTATTTCGATGCGCTGCGCGTGCTGGTGGCGCGCGATCGCGAAAGTGCGCCGCGCCTCCACGTCTTCGGGCTCGTCGACCCCGCGGACGCCTGCCGGGTCGCCCAGTCCGGCCTGGGATCGCACATCCTGTTCAAGGGCGTGGTGTCGTACCCGCGCAGCCTCGCGTTGATGCGCTCCGCGCGCTCGCTCCTCTTGCTCCTGCCGGACGGGGAATCGATGGCGACCTGCATTCCGAGCAAGCTCTATCCCTATCTCTTCAGCGGACGACCGGTGCTCGCCATCGTCCCGCCCGGTGACGCGGCGCGCGTGGTCAGCGAGACCGGGGCGGGCGAAGTCGTCTCGCCCGGCGATCCCGCGGCCACCGCCGCACGCATACGCGCATTCGTCGAACGCGTGCGTCGCGGTGAGTTGAGCGGGAGCGGGAACGCGCGCGCGCGCTACGCCATGGAGCGCGTAGCCGACGAGGTGCACGCGATCCTCGAGGAGGCGGCCCGTGTCTAACCAGCGCATCACCATCGCGACGACGCTGGGCGCGGTGGGGCTGGCCGCGTTCGGAGTCGCTTACCTGCTCCTGCAGTCGACCTCGATGGGTGCCGCGGCCGCCGTCGCGCTCATCGGCATGGTCGTGATCTTCGTCGATCCCTTCGTCGGGCTGGTCACCTACCTCTTGTTCCTGTACACGCGTCCGCAGGACTACGTGCTCGCGCTCCAGAACATGCCCATCATGGTGGCGCTCAGTGTGGCCACCTTCGGACTCATGATCCTGCACATGGCGGTGCGCCACCGCGCCATCACGGTGGCACGCGTGCCGCAGAACATGCTGATGCTGTGGTTCTACGCCGCCATCATCATGTCGCACGTGGTGTGGCTCAATCCCGCGACCACGATCGAAGCCACCATGGAGTTCCTGCCCACGCTGGTGATGTACTTCCTGGTTTCCACGCTGGTGTCGACGCACGGCAAGCTGAAGTTCACGGTCAATCTGATCGTGATCGGGACGCTGTTCTTGGCCATCACCGGCTTCATCCAGTACTTCACGGGAGCGGGACTGGGCGGCAAAGAGACCTACCAGGGCCGCATCCAGGCGGTCGGCATCTTCTCCGACCCCAACGATCTCGGCCTCGCGCTGGTGGTGGTGCTCCCGTTCTTTTACCTCAAGCTGACCGAGGATTCGAAGCTGTGGCAGAAACCGCTGGCGTTCATCGGCCTCGGAATCATTCTATACGCGCTGTTTCTCACCCAGTCGCGCGGCGGCATCTTGGCGCTGGGCGTGATTCTCGTCTTGCTGTTGACGCGGCGGCTGGGAAGAACGTTTGGAATCGTGACGGGCGCGCTGGTGTTTCTCGCCATCTTCGCGCTGGCCCCGCGCATGGGCAGCATTTCGACCGAGGAGGCCTCTGCGCACGGACGCGTGGAGGCGTGGAGCGTCGGGCTCGACCTGTTCGAGGCCTATCCGATTTTCGGGGTGGGCATGAACAACTTCACAGAGTACCACTTTCGGACCGCGCACAATTCGTTCGTCCTATGCGCGACCGAGCTGGGGATGTTCGGGCTGTACCCGTGGATCATGCTCATCTACCTGTCGATCAAGAACAACGAGTTCGTGGCCGGCGCCGTGCGTCGCGTGCGCATGCGCGACGTCGCCGTCTATGTGGAGACGATTCGATACGGGCTGATCGCGTTTTCGGTGGGCGCGTATTTCCTCTCGCGCACGTACAACGAAGTACTGTTCCTGCTGGTGGGACTCTCCGCGGCCGTGACCAACATTTTCGCCAGGGAGAGCAGCGAGCGCTACCAGTTGATCGAGAAGCGCGACTGGATCAACGGGCTGTTGTGGACCGCGGGCGCGTGGGTCATGACCAAGATGTTCCTGATAGCAACATGGTAACCGGCGGCATCCACATAGACGCGACCACGCTGGCAGGAGTCTTCCTGTCGGCGGCGCTGGCCGTCGGCGTGTGGCGGGCCTACCGGGTGCTCGCGCGCAAGAACGTCGACCGCATCGCGCGGGCGGCGTTTACGCGCCCCCACGAGGTGCCGGCCGGCACCACGCACATCTTCGTGTGCGTCGCGGATCACTTCGAGCCGTACTGGTTCAATCGGGATCCGGGCCTGGCGCACGAGCGCGTGCACCGGTGGATCGAGCGCTACCCGCGCGCGGTGGAGGGACTCCACGACAACGGCGGCAACTCGCCCCGCCACACCTTCTTCTACCCGCAGGAAGAATACGACCCGCGTTGCCTCGACCTGCTCGCGGCACTCGCGCGCGCGCGCTTGGGCGAGGTTGAGGTCCACCTGCATCACGACCGGGACACCGCCGAGGGCCTGCGCGAGAAGCTCGTGCGCTTCACGAGCGACCTTCATTCCCAGCACGGGCTCTTGCACGTCGACCGCGCGACGGGCCGTCCGTCGTACGCCTTCATTCACGGCAACTGGACGCTCGCCAACTCGGACCCGGACGGGAAGTACTGCGGCGTGAACGGAGAGCTGCGCGTTCTCGCGGAGACCGGGTGTTACGCGGATTTCACCTACCCGTCGGCGCCGCACCCCACACAACCTCCGATCATGAACACGATCTACTACGCCACCGATGATCCGCATCGCCCACGCGCGCACTGGAAGGGAATCCACGCGCAGTACGGTCGCGCGGGCGAAGGCACCCTGCTAATGGTGACCGGGCCGTTGTGCGTAAACTGGAAGAAGCGCCGGCGCTTCCTGCCCGCGATCGAGAACGGCGATATCACCAATCTCAATCCGGCCCTACCGTCGCGCGTGGACGCGTGGGTACGGACCGGCGTGCACGTGCGCGGCTTCCCGCGCTGGGTCTTCGTCAAGGCCTACACCCACGGCGGCCAGGAGTCGAATGCCGAACACCTATTGTCGGAGCGACCCGGGAGCCTCTCGGCCATGTATCGCGACCTGCTTGCACGCTACAACGACGGCGAGCGCCACGTGGTCCATTTCTCCACGCCGTGGGAGATCGTGCAAGCGGTCCGGGCTCTCGAAGCCGCCGACGAGCCCACGATTCGCGCCCTCGAGCGCTTCGAGCACCGCGTGGTGTGAACAATCTTACAAGGCGTGCAGGGCAGCGGGGGAACGACGGCGCCATCGCGCGATATTCTGCTTGACCAAGGCCCCTTCGTGCGCCAAACGTACCTTTGCGAGGCGCGGGCCGGTCGCCGTGCACGGTTTTTGCAGCCCCAGCCGTCACGATCCTTCATCCAGTTTTAATCGCAACCGTAGGTCTCGGTCGACCCGAGTCGGCGTGGAAGCAGCCCGCTTCCGGGAGTTGATAATGGTCCGTCATGGGTTCGCACTCATTCTCGTCACGGCGATGCTCGCGCATGCCTGTCCGGCGGCGGCTGCGGATAGCCCGAAGAAGCCCGTTTCGAAGAGCGGCACGGCGGCGGGCAATACGCAATTCCTGATGTTCGGCATGCAGCCGGCGGGCAGCTACGAGGTGCGCCAGAACGGGGCGGTCGATCGCAGCGTGGTGGCGAGCCCGATGGGGAACATCGAGATGGACGACGTCACCGCGGTGGGGGACACCTACGTGTTTACGATGACCGGCCTGGAACCGGTCACACCAAGCGCGCCGGCTGGGTTTTCCGCCCTCGGCTCGACCAACGGGTGCGCGACCCTCTCGTGGAACGCACCTCCGACGGCGGAGTACGTGACCGATTACATCCTGCTCTGGCGCCGGACGGGCACCGCATTCACCGACTCCGTGCAGGTCAGCCTGACGGACATCGTGCAGTCGGCGAACGGCTGGAGTACCACGCGCTGCGGCTTCGCCAACGGGACGTATACCTTCGCGATCCGCGCACACAACGCCTTCGATCTTTGGAGCGGGCGCTCGGGCGAGGCCAACGCAACCGTGAGCAACGAGAACACGCAGGGCCCACCGCCGCCGACCAACGTGGCGGCGACCGAGAACCCGGTGGGATGCCTGCGCGTCGGCTTTACCCGCGTCGGCGATCCGACCGTCACCGGCTACCGGATGTACTTCGCAACCCACCCGCGCAGCCAGGGCGCGTACACCGATTCTCTCGACGTCGCCTCGACCGCCACGTCCGCATCGCGTTGCGGCCTTTCCGCGGGGACCTATTACGCGTCGGTTCGCTCCTTCACGGATCTGGGTCTCATGAGCGTCTACTCGAGCGAAGTCTCGGTGACGCTGCAAGGACCGGATGTCACGGCCCCCGTCTTGAGCCAGCGCGATCCGGCCAGCGGGGCCACCAACGTCGCGCGCAACGCCGGCGTTTTCTTCCTCGTCAGCGACGCCCGCAGCGGCATCAATGCGTCGTCGATCGTCGTGCGCGTCAACGCCATCCAAGAGAACCGAACACTCACGCCGACCACCTCGGGGTACGCCGTGGCAGTCGACCCGGCCGCCGATCTGCCGGCCAACACGCTGATCACCGTGCAGGTGACGGCCGCCGACCAGGCCGCGACCCCCAACGTGCTCAACACCTCGTGGACCTTCACCACCGGTGCAACCGCCAACAACGATGTGCAGGCGCCCACGATCGCGGCCGTGACCCCGCTGCCGGGCTCGACCAGTGCTTCCGGCAACGGAGTGATCGAAGTCGATATTTCCGACTCGGGGCTGGGTGTGGCACTGGGATCGGTCGAACTCATCGTCAACGGCAACAACGTCGCCTTTACCGTCCAGGGCTCACCGGAGAGCCTGCGCATCACGCACCGGCCCCCGAGCCCGTTCACGGCGGGCGCCGAGGTCTTCGTGCGAGTCGAAGCGTGTGATCGTGCATCGACACCCAATTGCGCGGTTCCCTTCGAGTATTCCTTTACGGTGGGCGGGAGCAACCTGGCCAACGGCACCGGAGCCATCGTTCCCGACGGCTACTGGGCGGGTGACCCCGCGCGCCCGCTCGAAGTGCGAAACATCCCGCGCGCGTGGACGGTGCACATCTTCGACGCGGCCGGATTCGCCGTGCGGCGCTACGACAATACCGGCTCGGACGGCGCCAACTGGACGTGGGACTTCGCGAACGACGGGGGACAGCGGGTCGCACCCGCTCTCTATCTGGTACGCGTGACCGACTCCGGCGGCGGCCTGCAGCGCACCGGCCGGTTCCTGGTCCAGTCGAGTCGATGACCAGCGCGGCGATCGCCTCTCGCCGCCGCCTCGTCGCGATACTTTCGCTCGCCCTTCCGCTCGCCCTCGCGTATGCGCCCGTCCTCTCCGCCCTGGTGCGCCAGTGGGCCGATGACCCCAACTACGCGCACGGCTTTTTCGTCATCCCGATGGCCGCTTGGCTGGCGCGGCGACGACGCGCCCGCTATCTCGCCGCGCCCTCCAAACCGGACGCGGCCGGCTTC
>JAKEHA010000344.1 GCA_022615275.1 Candidatus Latescibacterota bacterium | reverse complement strand
TGGTGACGCCGCCCTCGACCAGGCCCTTCTCCAGGGCCTCCAACTCGGCCTGGCTTCGCGGCAGGAGGACCGAGGCCAGGAAGTAGTTCGTGATGAGGATGCAGATGCAACTGGAGACGACGGCCTGCATGGTGGCGCGGCCCACGCCCTGGGCGCCCCCGAAGGTGCGAAAACCGTTGTAGCAGCCCATGAGCCCGATGATGCCGCCGAAGGTGGCGGCCTTGATGACGCCGCTGATGACGTCGTCGACGTAGAAGAACAAGCGCAGGCCTTCGACGAAGGTGGCGTAGTCGACGCCGACGGACGCGTTGGCGACGAACATCCCGCCCAGGATGGCGAGGAAGTCGGCGAAGATGGTGAGCACGGGGAGCATGACCACGCACGCGACCACGCGCGGCATCACGAGGTAGCGCAGCGGATCGATGGCGAGGACTTCCATGGCGTCGATCTGCTCGGTGACCTTCATGGTACCGAGTTCGGCCGCGATGGACGCGCTCACGCGCCCACCCACGACCAGTGCCGTCAAGACGGGGCCGAGCTCGAGGATGACCGA
Source organism: Candidatus Latescibacterota bacterium (assembly GCA_022615275.1). Lineage (GTDB taxonomy): Bacteria > Krumholzibacteriota > Krumholzibacteriia > WVZY01 > JAKEHA01 > JAKEHA01. The sequence continues at coordinate 7,780 of JAKEHA010000344.1, read as the reverse complement.
CTTGCCGACCACGGTGCCGAGAAAGACCATCGGCACGTAGTCCTGGAATTGATACGCGGCCTGCACGGCGGCCACCGCGCCCACGAACACCGAGGTCACGATCACGAGCGGGATGGAGCCGATGCCGATCAGTTCCATCTGCAGGAACGTCTGTCGCGCGGTGCGCGGCAGCTCGCGCAGGCGCGCGAACACGCCCGCCAGCATGATCGACGACCCACCCACGTCGCGCAGGAAATTGAGAATGGTCGCGCCGACGTCGCGCAGTGCACGCGTGATGGTCGTGCGCGGGGCCGTTACGTCCATGGGCTATTCCGCGAACGCGGCCGGCTCGAAGCGCGTGCAGGAATCGATGAAGGTGAGATTGACGGTACCCGTAGGACCGTTGCGCTGCTTGCCGATGATCAACTCGGCCTTGCCGCGGTTCTCGGATTCGGCACCCTCGTAGACTTCGGGACGATATAAAAAGAGCACTAGATCCGAATCTTGTTCAATACTGCCGCTTTCACGAAGGTCCGACAACATCGGGCGCTTGTCGCCGCCGCGCGACTCGACCGCGCGCGAGAGCTGCGAGAGTGCCACCACCGGGATGTTGAGCTCCTTCGCGAGTGCTTTCAGCCCGCGCGAGATCAGCGAGATTTGCTGCTGCCGGTTCTCGACGCGCTCGCGGACACTGATCAGTTGTAAATAGTCGACCATCAGCATGCCGATGTTCGCCTCGGCTTTGAGGCGCCGCGCCTTAGCGCGCAGCTCCAGCGTCGAGAGGCCTGCGGAGTCGTCGATGTAGATGGGCGCCTCGGCGAGATAGCCCGCCACGATCGCAAGCTCCGCGTACTCGTTTGATTTCAAGTAGCCGCGGCGCAGGCGGTTCGAGTCGATGCGCGCCTCGCTGCACAACAGGCGCGTCACCAATTGCTCCGCCGACATTTCGAGGCTGAAGATGCCGACCGGCGTCTTCTCTTTGATGGCGAGGTGCTGGCACAGGTTCAGCGCGAAGCTGGTCTTGCCCATGCCCGGCCGGCCCGCGACGATGATCAAGTCCGACTTCTGGAAGCCCGAGGTCAGCGAGTCCAATTCTTCGAAGGGCGACGGAGTTCCCGAGATGTGGCTGCCGCTCTGATATAGCGCCTCGATGTTCTTGAAATGATCGCGCAGGATCTTGCCGATGGGCTCGAAGCCCTTGAACATCCCCTGCTGCGAGATCTCGAAGATGTGCTTCTCGGCTTCGTCCAAGAGCTCGGCCGCTTCCCGCTCGCCGCCGTAGCATTGCGTCGCGATATCATTACTGATCGTGATCAAGCGCCGCATCACGAACTTCTCGAGCACGATGTTGGCGTAGTACTCAACGTTGGCCGCGGTGTGGACCGAGTCCATGATCTGCGTCAAGTACGTCGCGCCACCAGACGACTGAAACGTCCCGCGCTGCTTCAATTCCTCGGAGAGCGTCACGACGTCGATCGCTTCGCCGCGCCCGGAGAGTCCCTCCATCGCGGCGAAGATGTCCTTGTGCGCTTTCTTGTAGAACGCCTCGTGATTGAGGCTCTCGGTCGCGATCGAGAACGCGTTGTTGTCGAGCAGCACGGCGCCGAGTACGGCCATCTCGGCTTCGAGCGACTGCGGCGGGATGCGCCCGGGCGGTTGCGGTTGAGTCTGTGCGGTGCGAACGGCTTCGGCCACGATGGCCTCCTTTGTGGCCGGGATTCTAACCCACGGTCAAGGGTGAGAGGAAACAATCCCTTGGGAAGCTGTGGATGCGCTGTGGATAGGCGGTGGACAAAGGCGCCGATCCTGTGGATAGCGAGGCGTCAGCGGGCCTTCTTCCTCCGCTTGAAGAACTGCACCGCCCGCTCGTGCGCCAGCGCCTCTTCGCGCGTGGCGAAGGTGCCCAGGTTGCGGCGCTTCCCCGTCTTCGGGTTCTTGTGGCGCGAATAGAGGCGGTAGCGTCCGTCCTTGAGCTTGCGAATCATATCTTGCCCTCGTAGTCGGTGCGATTGACGTACCCCACCGATCCTTCGTTCGAGATCACGCGCGCCGGAATGCCGACCGCGACACCGTGGTCGGGGACGTCCCTGGTGACCACCGCGTTCGCGCCAATGGCGGCGTGGTTCCCGACTCGCACCGCGCCGATGATCTTCGCGCCCGGGCCGATGTACACGTTGTCGCCGATGGTCGGGCAGCCCTGCTTCGCGCCCCGGTTCGACACACCCAGCGTCACGCCGTGCGAGATGTTGCAGTTCTTCCCGATGACGCAGTGCTCGTTGACGACGATGCCGCCGAAATGGCCGATGTAGAAGCCGCTGCCGATGCGCGTCTCGAACGGAATCCAGATGCCGAACTTGTACGTGTAGTGCGTGAGCATGGGTCGCGCGAGGCGATAAGCGGTGTGCCGCAGGAAGGGATGGCTTCTGGTGTACGCGCAGGTTCGCATCCAGAAGTTGTACTTGAACGCGCTTCCGCGCAGCACGTGCTTCAACAAAGTCGACGTGCTCGTGCTGTCGGAGATCCGATACAAGTCCGAGCGAACGAGATAGCGGTACTCGGCGAAGGTCATGCTACTGCCGCAGCGCCTTTCCCTTGCGCCCGCCGCGCTCGGTCTTGTGCGGTGTGGTCGCGAGCAGGCGCTCCGCCAGCTCGATACCGCGGTCGACCAGGCCGCGTGCGCCCGCTCGCAGTTCCTCGCTGTTCTGGACCGCGATCACGTTGGCCTCCATGTCCTCGGCGCTCCACCCGCGCGAGTGCGCGATGAACGGATACTGCGGGAAGTGGCACCCCAGCTCGGCGAAGAAACCGAGCACCTGCCCCATCACGCCCTGCACGTTGTCCTGGCCGCCGGTGACGATCGCGCAAACCACCTTGTCGCGCAGCAGCGTGCGGTTCGCGATCGTCATCTGATTCTGAATACAGTTCATGCGCTCGACCATCTTGTAATAGAGGCTGCTCGCGTTGCCCCAGCGAATGGGTGTCGCAATCACGAACACGTCGCCCCAGTGCACGAAGGCCTCGTACACGCGGTCGAGTTGGTCGTTGGGGTCCATCTGCGTGATCGAACACGGCCACGTGCACGCGTGCGCAGCCTTCGAGTAGTAGCCCTCGCACGATCGAAACGAAAGCTCGCGCAGCTTGATGAGCCGCGTTTCATGCGATGTGGCGCCGGCGTGACGCATGGCCTCTTCGAGCAGCGCGTCAGAGGTCGAGTAGCGTGGGTAGTCCTTGTTCATCACCGTGGTCGAGATGCCGACCACGCGAATGGGCCCGTCCTCGCGACGAATCTCGCGCTCGAGCGGGTGCGGGTCGTGCGGCTTCTTGCTCCGCTTGGTAAACGGCTTGGGATGGATCTCGACGCGTCCCTCACGCACACGCACGTGGTAGGCCGGCACCGCGTCTGCTTCGAACCCGGGCTCGCCCACCCCCTTCGCGCGGTGGAAACGCCACTGGTGCCACGGGCACACCACGTAGTCTCCTTCCAGGAGACCCTCGCCCAGCGGCCCGCCCGCGTGGTTGCAATTGCCGCTGATCGCGCCGAACTCGCCGTCCTTGCATGTGAGCGCGACGCGCGTCGTGCCCAGGAGCACTTGCTGGACCGCGTGCTTCGAGAGTTCGGCGGCGTCGCCGACGTCGCGCCAGCCTTCGGTGGGCAGTTCCGGGTTCACGAAGTTTCCTCCTACTCGATCAATCGCGCGAAGCGCGCCGAGTTCCGCAGTCCGTTCCACTCCGGCTCGATGCGCGCGCGCGCGATCATGAATGCGCGCCCTCCGCCGGACGCCGCTCTCTCCAGCAAATCGACGGCCTCGTCGTTCTGGCCGCGCAGGGCGTGGATCGCGGCCGCGTAATAACGCGTAAAGGGCTCGTCGGCGCCGAGCGCAAGGCGCTGCGTGAAGGCCTCCAGCCCGGCCTCGAAGGCCGCGTTGGCGCCGGTGCGGTCACCGAGTTCGAGCAGCGACGCGCCCAGGCGCATCTGCAATTCGATGCGGATGCGCGAGCGCAGCGCGTGGTCGATCTTCTCGAGGAATATATCCTCACTCGCAACCGCGTCGTGCGCGTCGCGCGCGCGCCCTTGCAGGGCGAACAGGTGGCCGAGACGCATGTAGGCGCCCACCAGTTGGATTCCCTGCTGGCCCGACAGAAACCCCTCTTGCAGCTCGATGGCGCGCTTCGCGGCTTTCTCTCCGCGCTTGAACTCGCGCAACAGCGCACAGCAGTGCGCGAGCTGCATCCAATACCAGCCCGCCTCCGGGTTGCGCTCGACCGAGCGCTCGAACATCTCGGCCGCGGCGCGAAAATCCGCCATGCCGATGAACAGCCCGCGCGCCAGACCCGCCTGCGTGCGCGCGTCGTCGGGGGCGAGCGAGAGCGCGCGGCGCAGGTTCTCCACCCCGTCGCGCACGCGGCCCAACGAGATCAGCGACATCCCCAACTCGCGCCACGCGCGCGCCAGACGCGGACGCGCCTCGAGCACCTTGCGCAGTATCGCCGCCGCGCGTTCGTGCAGCTCGGGTGCGGTGAGATAGTTGGCCTTCTGCTCGAGTGCGGCGGCCAGCTCGATCTGCGCGCGCACGTAGTCGGGGTCGAGAGCGACCGCGCGCTCGAAGAAGAGAATCGCGCGATCCAGCGACTCGTAGCTGTCGGCGCGCACGTTGAGCAATCCCTTCGCGAGCGCTTCGTAGGCGGCGACGATCTTGGTCTCCTCGCCTTCGTGCGCGGCGGCGACACTGCCGCGCAGCCCCGACGCCAGCTCGGCGACGATGCGGTCCTGCAGCTCGAAGATCGCGTCCAGGCGCCCGTCCTGTTTGACCGCGCGCAACACGCGGCCCGATTCCACTTCGACCACGCGCGCGGTCACGCGCACATGCTCGCCCAGCCGTTGATACGCGCCCGAGAGCACCCAGCGCGCGCCGATCATGCGACCCAATTGCACCGCGTCTTCCGGCGCCAGCTCGGTGGCTTCTACACCCAGGCGCCGCAGGCTCTCGCGCAGTTGCTCGCGACCCCACACGACGAGTCCTTCGACTTCCTGCAGCGCCGTCGTCACCGTCTCCGACAACCCGGTTCCCAGCCACTCGTCTTCCGCGCGCTCGCCGATCCCGGCAAAGCCCGCCACGGCCACCGTCAATTCGCCCGATTGCGCCGCGAGCGGCGAGGCCCCCGCGCGCAGCCGCTGGAACTCCACGACCATCTCGCGCAGGTCGCGCGGACGCGCCTTCGCCTCCTTGGCCAGCATGCGCGACATCAGGCGCTCGATTTCGGGCACACGAATGTCGGAGAAGCGAACCGGGAGCGGCGGCGGGTCGCGGTGCAGAACCGCGTCCGCGATCTGCACGAAGGTATCGCCCTCGAAGGGGCGCTTGCCCGCGAGCAGCTCGTAGAGCACGACACCGAGCGAGAAGATGTCCGAGCGCGAGTCGAGCGTGCGGCCCAGCGCCTGCTCGGGCGACATGTAGTGCGGTGTGCCGGCGAAAACACCGTCGGGGGCGTGGGTCGCGTCGCGACTCCACGTCAGATCGTCCGCGCGCAGCCGCGGCTGCATCTGCGCCAGGCCGAAGTCGAGCACCTTCACGCGCCCCTGCGCGACCATCAGGTTGGATGGCTTCACGTCGCGGTGCACGACGCCGCGCGCGTGCGCCTCCGCGAGCGCGTCGGCCGCTTGTGCCACGATGTCGAGGATGTCGTCGAGCGAGAGCGACGAGGCGGTCATGAGATCCGCCAGCGTTTGGCCGCGGACATACTCCATCGAGAGCAGGAAGAGACGGCCATCGGGCGTCTGGGTCTCGTCGACGTCGTAGATGACGGCGATGTTGGGGTGGTTCAAGGCGGAGGCCGCGCGCGCTTCGCGCATGATGCGCGATCGCTCTTCGTCCTCGCAGCAGGGGCGCTGGCGCAGGAGCTTCAGCGCAACCGAGCGATGGAGGCGCAGGTCCTCGGCCAGGAAGACCTCGCCCATGCCGCCCCGCCCGAGGCGCTCCTGGATACGGTAATGGGAGATGGTTTGGCCGATCATCGAAAGACTGAATTAATGAAAATGTCGAACGACCCCACCACCGCATTATACTCTTTTCAGCTCGCACGCGAGCTCGTATCGCATGGGACCAAGTTCGAGTCAATCAAACCGCCGCCTGACGGCGGCGATGCCGCTCGGCGCGCTGTTCCTCGTCGCGTCGGCGGTGCGCCTCTATCGCCTCGACTGGTCGCTCCCGTATACCTACGAGGAGGCGACTCCCCTCCACGTCGCGTGGGACATGTGGGGCTGGGACCGGGAGCGTGGGGTCAATCTCAACCCCGAGTACTTCAACTACCCCAGTCTGACGTTCTACGTCCAATTCGTCGCGCAAGGCCTCCTCTACCTTGCCATGAAGGTCGCCGGGCGCGTCCGCGAGCTCTCGGACTGGTTCGTGATGTACTACACCGACCCCACGCCCCTCTACGTGACGGCCCGCTTGGTGAACGCGCTCTTCGGCGCCGCGACGGCCGTGGTCGTGTATCGCGGCGCGGCGCGCGTGGGTGGGAGGGTTGCCGCCGGTGTGGCGTTCGTGCTGATCGCGTGGAATTCGTTCCACGTTACCCGCTCCCAGATGATCGAGGTCGACGTTCCGTTGACGTTCTTCACCGCGCTGGCACTCTACGGGTCGGCCGGGGTCGCGACGACGGGTCGAAGACGCGACACCGTCCTGGCCGGTGTGGCCACGGGGCTGGCGCTTTCGTGCAAGTACACCGGGGCTCTGCTGCTCGTGCCCCTGCTCGTCGCGCACGTGCTGCGACGAAAGGCCGCGCCTCGCGTGCGTGTCGCCGGCTTCGCGGTCTCGTCGGCGTTGGCGATGCTCGCGTTCGCGGTCACCTCGCCGTTCGTTATCCTGGATGCGATCGAGGCCGCGAAGGGCATCGCCGTCGAACGAGAGCACATGGCGCTGGGCCATTTCGGCGCCGACGCGCGCGCGACCTGGCTCTACTACGCGACTCTCCTCCTCGGCAAGGTCGTGAGCATACCGGTCGCGGTTGCGGCACTCGGCGGGATCATTCTGTTCGCGGTGTTTCGCCGGGACCGATCGGCGCTCGTTCTCGGCAGCTTCGTGGCGGCCTACCTGGTCGTCGTTTGTTCGTGGGCGATGAAGGCCGATCGTTACTTGCTCCCGCTCGTTCCGCCGCTCTCGGTGCTGGCGGCGGTTTTTGCCGGGGCCGTGTTGAAACGCTTGCGGGAGTCGCCGCGAGTGCTTCCCGCCCGGGTGCTCTCGGTCGCGGTCTTGGTCGCCGTTCTCGCCCCGGGCTTCGTGCGCTACGTGAGCGAGGTGCGGTCGTTTCAGCAAGATCCGCGCACAGAGGCGCGCGAGTGGATCGACGCCAACGTCCCGGGGGGCGCGTACGTCGTCACCGAGTTCTACGGCCCCGAGTTCATCGGTCCCGACTTCCTGATGTCCATGAATCCCGCGCTCCGCAAGCGCGTGATCGATCGGGTGGGCACGCAGCACATCTACGCGAAGCAGCTGCTACCCATGTTCCAGACCCAATCGGAACGCTCCGCGCCGTTCTACTCGCTGGCGCTATACGAGAACGCCGACCTCTTCATCGTGAGCACAGGAGTCGCGTCCCGCTACCGGCGCGAACCGGGACGGTTCGGCCCCCAGCTCGCCTTCTATCGGGATCTCGAGCAGCGAATGTCGATCGCGAAGGACTTCAAGCCCACGCGCGCGGGCGACGTTCGCGTCACCATCTACAATGCGGTCCAGCTCCCGGCGTATTCCGCCGATGCGCGGCAGAGGGTCAGAGGTGAACTGGACCTTCCCGCCGACGCCTT
>JAKEHA010000343.1 GCA_022615275.1 Candidatus Latescibacterota bacterium | reverse complement strand
TGGAGCGGGAAACGGGATTCGAACCCGCGACCCTCAGCTTGGAAGGCTGATGCTCTAGCCAACTGAGCTATTCCCGCCTCTCGACCAAATAAATGGTGGGGAGGGGAGGATTCGAACCTCCGAAGGCATACGCCGACAGATTTACAGTCTGTTCCCTTTGGCCGCTCGGGAACCTCCCCGAACACGCTCAGTAGTGGGGACACTGCCCCGCGTAGACGATTGAATCACCAGCCGGCGCGAGAGGTCCTCGTGGTTCACACGATCGAAGCGTCCCGCTGCTCCTCGTCGCTGGTGTTAATTGCGCGCTTTAAAGTTGTTGTGGAGACTTCGCCCGATTCCGCGGTCGCGACGCACGCCATCCTGGAGCTGGCGAAGGGACTTGAACCCCCAACCACCGCATTACAAATGCGGTGCTCTACCGTTGAGCTACGCCAGCTCGAACAATAAAAACCCTCAAAAAATTGACGGGTATAGAGGGGCTACGGTACGCGACGGCCGCCGGGAATGTCAAGGCATAAAATACCATACGGAGCTGCGGTGTCAATCGCCCCAGCCCGATGTGGATAACTTTCTTGCCCCGGTCGTTGGCTCGATTACAGCCCGATGGCCGGGCGACGGACCCGCGACAGCGGGCCGGCAAATCGAAGCCCTATCGGCGACGGACAGTCGACCCGGAGTGGGTATCGAGTATCACGAATCCCTGGTCGTTCAGCTGCCTCCTGATTTCGTCAGCAAGCTGGAAGTTCTTCTCTTGCTTGGCCTTATTCCGATCGGCGACCAACTTCTGGACGTCCGCGGGGATATCCTCCTGGGTGCGCGGCAACCCATTCTTGAACAAGCCGAGGATTCGATCGAATTCCGTGAGCGCCGACCAGACCGCCTCGAGACCCTCCCTCGACTGCGCGACCGAGGCCTCGTCCTGGTCCAGAAGAACGTTGTAAGTCTTTATTAAATCAAATAGATGACCGATCGCGCCGGCACTGTTGAAGTCGTCGTCCATGGCCTCGAGGAAGCGGGTCTTGGCCTCCCGGGCGGCTTCGACCAGCTTGCGGCCGGCGGGCGTGCTGACCGAGGGTCCGGACCCGAGCCGGCCGAGCCTCTCATCCATAGACCGGCAGGCGTTTTCCAACCGCTCGAGGGCGGCCCTCGCGTTCTCCAGCCGCTCGCGGGAGAACTCCATCTGGGAGCGGAAGTGGGTCGACAACAGGTAGAAACGGACCACTCCGCCGCGAAACTCCTTGAGGACGTCCTCCATGGCGAAGAAGTGGCCGGTCGACTTCGACATCTTCTGGCCGCGCAAGTTCAAGAGTCCGTTGTGCATCCAGGAGCGGACGAACTCCTTGCCGGTTGCGCACTCGCTCTGCGCGAGCTCGTTCTCGTGGTGCGGGAAGATGAGGTCTTCGCCCCCGCCGTGGAAGTCGACGGTTTCGCCCAGGATCTTGACCGCCATCGCCGAACACTCGATGTGCCATCCGGGACGCCCCTTTCCCCACGGACTGTCCCAGGCCGGCTCGCCCGGCTTGGACGCTTTCCAGAGCGCAAAGTCCAACGGATCTTCTTTCTTCTCTCCGACTTCCACGCGTGAGCCGGAGATCAAATCGTCGATGTCGCGCTTGGAGAGCTTGCCGTAGTCGGGCTTGGTGCGGACCCGGAAGTACACGTCGCCATCGACCGCGTAGGCGTGCCCTTTCGCAATCAGCGTCTCCACCATGGCGATGATCTCGGGGATGTGGTGGGTGGCGTAGGGATAGTGGGTCGCGGGGAGGATGTTCACCTCGCGGGCGATGCGGTGGTAGGCTTCGATATTTCGCTCCACCACCACCCGGTAGTCCACCCCTTCCTTGGTTGCGCGGTCGATGATCTTGTCGTCGATGTCGGTGAAGTTCTGGACGTAGACCACGTCGAAGCCGAGGTACATCAAATAGCGGCGAATCATGTCGCCGGAGACGAAGGCCAGCATGTGGCCCATGTGCGGCTTGTCCTGGACCGTCATGCCGCACACGTACATGCCCACTTTGCCCGGATGGATCGGGACGAAGTCGGTCTTCTTCTGCTTGAGGGTGTCGTAGACGCGCAGCGGCATAGGGGAAAGCACTATAGCAGGCGCGCGCGTGTGTGGTCTACTGGGTCGCACGATGCTCCCCTCCGTGTCCACTCCCGCGAAGACCCTCGGCATTTGGTCGTGCACCGCGCTCGTCATCGGCAACATCGTCGGCTCCGGCGTATTCCTGCTGCCCGCTTCGCTGGCGCCGTACGGAATCTACGCGATCGTCGCCTGGGTGCTGACCGCGGTCGGTGCGGTCGCACTCGCTCTGGTGTTCGGCCGGCTCGCGCGCGCGATCCCCAAGTCGGGCGGCCCGTATGCCTACACGCGCGCGGCCTACGGCGACTTCGCGGGCTTCTGGATCGCGTGGGGCTACTGGATCTGTTTGTGGACGGGCGTGGCCGCCATCGCGGTGGCATTCGGGAGCTACCTCAAGGTGTTCATCCCCGCACTCGATGGAAACCCGGTTTTGTGCGGCGTGGCCGCCATCGCCGCGGTGTGGCTGCTCGCCTTCGTCAACGAGCTCGGGCTTCGCAGCGCGAGTCTCGTGCAGATCGTCACCACGATCGTGAAGCTCCTGCCGCTGGTCGCGATCGCGCTCGTCGGAATCGCGTGGACGGACTTCTCGCGTCTCACCGCCCCGATCGCGGGCGACGTCAGTCCGTTCGCCGCCGTGTCGTCCGCGGCGACACTCGCGCTGTGGGCGTTTCTCGGCTTGGAGTCCGCGACCATTCCCGCCGAAGCGGTCGACCGACCCGAGCGCACCATCCCGCGCGCAACCGTCATGGGAACCGTGGTGTGCGCGGTCGTCTACATCGCGAGCACGGTCGTCTTGATGGGCACCCTCCCGCGCGAAACGCTGGCCGCGTCACAGGCGCCCTTCGCGGACGCCGCGCGCGTCATGTGGGGCGAGTGGGCCTACTACGCGGTCGGCCTGGGCGCGGTGGTGTCGTGCTTCGGCGCGCTCAACGGATGGATATTGGTAGCGGGGCAATTCCCGACCGCGGTCGCGCGCGACGGGCTCTTCCCCGCGCGCTTCGCATCCCTCTCGCCGCGCGGCGTGCCCACCTTCTCGATCGCGACCACGGTATTGCTGGTCACGATCATGCTCGCGTTGAACTACTCCGGTGCGAACAGTCTCGTTTCGATTTTCAACTTCGCGATTCTTCTATCGACTCTCGCAACACTGATCCCCTACGTGTTCTGCTCACTCGCGCCTGCGTTGCTGCGGCGCGCGGGCGTCGAGATGCCGAAGACGCGCCCGCGCGATCGCGTCGCCATGGCGATCGCGTTCGTCTACTCGATGTGGGCCATCTACGGCGCGGGCGCGCAGACGGTGCTCCTGGGATTCCTGCTGATGCTGGCGGGGATTCCGGTCTACGTGTGGTTGCGTCGAGCTCCAAAGTAGGCGAGCACCGAGGGCTTTCCTCCGCTCTCAGGTCCTCGCGCGCGTCTGATCTGAATTCACGGCGCGCTGCGGAAGTTCGCGTCGGAAACCCTCGGTGCTCGCCCTGACGTCCGCCGGGCAGCGTTGCATGGCAACTACGAACGAAACCGCGCCAGTGACTCCCGCACGATGCGATCGCACAGCTCTGTGTAGGAGATCCCGACCGCGGCGGCCGCCTTCGGAACCAGGCTCGTCGCCGTCATGCCCGGCAGCGTATTCGCCTCGAGCAAGTAGTGGCGGCCTTGCGGGTCCAGTCGATAGTCGAAACGGGTGTAGATCGATAGGCCGAGCGCCGCGAAGGCGCGCTTCGACGACGCCAATACTTCACGCGCGATCTTCGCGTCGACCGGTGCGGGCACCAGATACTCGGAGCCGCCCGCTTGGTACTTGTGCGCGTAGTCGTACAGACCCGACTTCGGCTTGATCTCGAGCAAGGGTAAGTCCGGCGCGCCTTCCACGATCGCCTGCGTGATCTCGCGTCCCTCGATGTAGCGCTCGATCAGAATCGACTCGTCGGCGCCGAAGGCCTTGCGCGCCGCCGCGTCCAGCTCGGCGAACGAGTGCACGAGTGTGAGCCCCACGCTCGATCCTTGCGCGTTCGGCTTGACGATCACAGGCAACCCGAGGGTCTCGCGCACCTGCTGCTCCAACGTGCCCGCCGCGAGCGCCGAGCGCTCGATGTGCAGTCCTTCCGGCACGGGAACGCCGGCCGCGGCCGCGACGATCTTCGAGCGCTGCTTGTCCATCGCGAGCGCGCTGGCCGCGGCACCGCTTCCGGTGTACGGAATCCCGAGATAGTCGAGGACCGCTTGCAGGGTTCCATTCTCTCCCGCGCCGCCGTGGAGCCCGTTGAACACGAGGTCGAAGTCCCAGTCGTCGCGCGCGGCCAGCATACGCACAAAGGCCGCGCGCGCTTGCGTCACGTCGCCGACGACGCGCGGCGGCTCGACACCAATGGCGGCACCGTCGAAGATGGCGTCGTCGTACTCGGTGGGAGTGACGCGCGGCTGCGCGGGGTCGGCCACCAGCACGCGGTGGCCGGCATCGCGCAGCGCCTTGGCAATGCCGCGCGAACTCGAGAGCGACACGTCGCGCTCCGGCGAATCGCCGCCGGCCAAGAGCAAGACGACCAGCGGCTTCACTGCTGCGACGGCTCCGGCATCTGCGAGAACTTCATCGTGCCCGAGTCCGCGAACAAATCCATGAAGAGCGTGTCGCCACGAAAGAAGAGGTGGCGAGCCGCTTCGAGGTGCTGCAAGAACTTCGCATCGAGCGAGCCCGGGGGGCAGGCCATGCGCGTGGTCGCGAGCGGCCCGATCGCGATCGACGGCCCGTCCATGACGTACTTGCCGTGGCCGCTGTTGCAGTCGATTTGCGCCACCACCGTGGTGTCGGGGAGAAACTCGAGCGTGTACTGGGTGGGATCCGCGGGGACGATGCGCTCGACGGGCGTCTGCGTGCCTTCCCACTTCCAGACGAAGCCGACGGGCGAGGTGATCTCGGTCTGTAGCGACATTGACTCGACGCTCGTCTCGGCGCCGTCCTCTTTCTCACACGATAGCAGCACCGCGAGCACAGCGACAACAAGTGCGATCCGGTACGGCGTTGCGACTTGATTCTTCACGGAAGCCCTCCCAGAAGAACCTCCGCCAAAGCGTGATCGGTCGGCCGAGTCGATCTTCGACAAGTCGCGCATGCGCGCTGGCAGTGGCACAGCGCGCTTCCCGTCCTCTCTCCTAGTTGGGGATGTCGTGGAACTGAGAGCGAGGAAGCATCTCGCACCCACGTCCACCACAGTTGATACCTTGCGGCCCAAGTTTCCCCGTCGCAACCCATGAACTCGTTCTCCGGGGGCCATGTAACGAATCCCATAATGTCTGCGGCCGGCGGGAGAGCACTGTCGTCGAAGCGGTAAGTGTCAGACGGACGATCAGGATCCCTACTCGCCTCGGTCTTGTCAATTAGATGGTCCGCAATGAGGAGATACAAATTGGGCCTGTTTTCAGAGTCAGTCTTCTGAGGGACGAGCAATATCTCACTAACGTCTCTAAGAATGGCGACCTCATCCGTATAGTTAAATATTCCAGCTTCTCTGCCAATAGAACTTCCCCACTGAAGTTCGTCATCGGTCGTTTTCTGCAGGTCAATGCGAGAAGTAGATTGATCGTACATGAACCCGCACGATTCCAGCTGAATTCCCCATAGAACTTCCTCTTGCCAAAGATCTATGTAGTATTCCGTTTCCCGCAGCTGCCCAGCAACGTAGTCAATCTCTAAGAACAAGCGAAGCTCGGCCGTCGCGGGACCGTCACTTGGCTCCCCAGGCGGGGTGTCCTCGCAACCAAACACCGCACATAGGCCAATCAGCACTACTGCCGTCGCTATCGTGACTACCCAACGCAAGTCCAACCTATAGGATCTCTGTCCGGGCGTGGCGACGTGTCCAGAGTGAATCGCCATCAGCGTGCCCTATTCCTCAAGAGCCAAGACCCATTGTGAGCCCGATTGAAACCGTGCCATAAGTACGATTCGTTATCAGTTGATAACTTCTCCCGTTCTCAAACGATCCATCAAATTCCTGTTCCGGCCGTGCGACAAACTCAAAACTGATCAGCGTATTAAGGCGATCCGTAAATGGAAACGCGAGCGACGCGAGGAGGAACATCGCGGGCTCATCGTTGTCCACTACGAAAGGTGCATCGCCATAGAAGAGCAAATAGTCTACTTCGACTTCCTCCCACCAGTATCCCATGCCGGCCTGAAGCCGCAGCGATGCCTGCCACGCTCCTAAGCCGTAACCCAGGCCAGCGCAAGCCAAGTACCCCCTGGTATCGACGTGCGCCGCAAAATGGTCTGTGTCATACCGGTTATTGAACATCCACCTTGCGGCGATGAATGGATAGAAGGAGTTCCAAACCCTAGGCCCTTCGGCTCCAACTCCAAGGAAGATGTTATCGCCGGAAAACGTTGAGGGGACTTGCTCAATCCAGATCGTAGTGTGGTCACCCAAGGCACTAAGATAACCTGCGGTGACGGATACGGCCTTGCCGGGACGCTCGGCCGCACAAGCGCGTGCCCCGCCCAGGAAGTGGGTGACAGGAAGAAGAATCGCGAGCACAGAATGCCACCGCGCCAAGCGCGTCCCCCAAACGTGACAAGACACTGTGCTTAAAGAGGGCTTCGGGAAGGCTCAACCCGACTGGAATGAAGTTTACGCCGGGACAGGTTGCTTGTCAAGCGCCCTCTATAACGAATTCTTGTGTTGAGAACGATCGAAAAAATGGGGCGAGACCACGTGTCCTCGAAGGCGCAGTGGAATCGCTGCGGACGACGATTGTCGTGGAGCGACTGGACGGAGCTGCCCGTTTTGGATTCTCCACATGCAACACAAAGGGCCCGCCGTCACCGCATATGCAAGTGCCGACGGGC
>JAKEHA010000342.1 GCA_022615275.1 Candidatus Latescibacterota bacterium | reverse complement strand
GAACCCGGGCGCATCGTGAGCCTGGTGGGCCCCAGCCACGCGGAGGAAGTGAGCCGGCGCGTGCCCACGTCGATCGTGGCCGCCGGCACGGACCCGGGGGCGTGCGCCGAGGTCCAGGAGGCGTTCGTTCGGCCGTATTTTCGCGTTTACACCAACGACGACGTGGTCGGGGCCGAGATCGCGACGTCGCTCAAGAACTCGATCGCGATCGCGGCCGGGATACTCGACGGCCTGGGCCTGGGTGACAACACCAAGGCGGCCCTGGTCACGCGGGGCCTGGCCGAGATCACGAGACTGGGAGTGGCCATGGGGGCGTCGGCCGAGACCTTTTCCGGTCTTGCCGGGGTGGGCGACCTCGTGGTTACCTGTTTGAGTCGCCACAGTCGCAACCGACGCGTGGGGGAAGCGATCGGTCGCGGCGAGACGTTGGAGCAGGTGCTATCGGGCATGGTCATGGTGGCGGAGGGGGTGCGCACGACGCGCGCCGCCGTCGAATTGGGGAAGCGTTACAACGTCGAGCTCCCGATCATCGAGATGGTGCATCGGGTGCTCTTCGAGGGGCACGACCCCAAGGCCGCCGCGACCGAGCTCATGAAGCGCCCGCCGCGGGCGGAGGCTCGCGGCGAGACCTCCGGACGCGCGAAAGGAGGACGCGGGTGAGGTATAAGACGACGACGGGCAAGATGTATTACACGATCGGCGAAGTATCCGAGATCACCGCGGTAAAGCCTCACGTGTTGCGGTACTGGGAGACGGAGTTTCCGTCGCTGCGCCCGAAGAAGAACCGGGCCGGCAACCGGAGCTACCGGCCGCGAGACATCAAGGCGGTCCTGGCCATTCGGGACTTGCTGTACAAGGAAAAGTTCACGATCAACGGCGCGCGCAAGAAGCTGCAGGACAATTTCGGGAACCCGGATCCCATCCTGAAGCAGATGCAGATTCCCTTCAGCGATCCGCAGGCGCGCCACGTCCTGTTGTCGGTGAAGAAGGAGTTGGAGGAGTTGCGCGAACTACTGGCGGAGGAAGTCGAGGACGAATTCGCCAAGGTCTAGCGCGAGGGTTGCGCGCACGCCCGCGCGTCTGTTAGTCTACTTGTTCTGGTCGGGGCGTGGCGCAGTCCGGTAGCGCACTTGCATGGGGTGCAAGTGGTCGCTGGTTCGAATCCAGTCGCCCCGACCATTTTTTTTGGAGAACGGGGGCCCGAGTCACTCGGCCCCCGTTTTCGTTTCCCTGGTTTCCTCACGGCCGCCTCAGGCGCGTTAGTTGTCAATCGGCCGAGGCTCGCTCGAAGCGCCGGAACTGGAACTCCGTCGGTGCGTGAATGGTCTCGCCGTCGACCTCGAGCACCGCATACGCGAGAAAGTTGATCGGACCCGACGCAGGTCCGGGTTCGACGACGAGGTCGCGGCCCCGGCTCAACTCGATGCGGTTGGCCGGTCGGTGTCCGAAGTAGTAGCTCGCGAGACTCGAGTTCTTGTCCGCCTCGCTGATGTCCACGGGCCACCACCGGTCGTCCGCGAAAAATTCAGCCCAACAGTGATAGCCGTCGATGCCGCCTTCGTTGCGCTCGGAGGGAATCGCCGCACCGATGGCGAAGCGGGCCGGAATCCCAACCGAACGCGCCAGGGCGATGAAGTAGGAGTGGAAGTCGGTGCAGTTGCCGCTCTTGGCATTGCAGGCATAGACCGCATCGCCGCGCCCCCAGCCGGCTCCGTAGCGGGCGTAGCGAACCTCGTCGATCACGTGGTCATAAAGGGCGCGTGCGCGCATCAAGTCGGTGGATTTTCCGCGCGTCACTTCTGCAGCAATGTCTCGGAAGACGTCGTCGCTGGGCACCAATCGCTCGGGGGCCAGACCGTCCTTCCGCGACGAGCCCGCGACGGGGTAGGGAGACTGCTCGACGCGGTGAACGCGATACCGAATCTCGATAGTCGCGCCGCTCTCGCGCGGGCCCACCTCGAGCACGAGGACCTGGTTGCCGTGTTCGCGCTCCTCGACGCGGCGCGGCTCGCTCGGCGCGAGAATCTCCTGCACTTGGACGGTTTGGAAGCCGTCCGAACCGGCCAGCGGCAGCCACAGCACTCCCGTCCCGGATAACTCCGGGAGGCGAACGCGATAGGTGAACTCGAACTCGTCCTCGCCCTGGATCACGCCCAGCAAGCGCGGGGTCGCGTCCGTCACCGCGACGCGGACCCACGTCTCGTCCTGCTTCTGCTCCCAGACGTAGAGCGGCTGGCCGTTGACCTTGTGCACCGTCGTCTCGGTGACGGTCATGTGCTCGGCATCGCCGCGGAGAAAGAAGTCCACGTCGTAGACCGGACCGTCGGTGCCGACCAAGTCGACGCACGCAAACTGAACGCCCCCGCCCAAGTCCGCGAGGTACTCCATGTGGATGCGGACCAGCTTCAAGCGCAACTCGCGACCGTCGTGAGCGAGACGGTAGTACCCGCCGTCGGCAGCCGTCTTCTCGTCGATGTGCGCCTCGATGGCGAGGGCTATCTGGTCGATGCTGACGCCGCCCTCATCGGCAAGGGCCGGCGTCGCAAACCCGAAGAGCCCTGCGAGGGCCCCTGCCCGCAGCCAACGACTCGCGTCGATCATCCCGTCCGCGTCATCCCTTGGGGTGGTCCGGGTGCTCGGACTTCTTGGCACCGACCTGCTTACCCACTTCGAGCACGCGCTCCGCGGTGTAGATCTTGCCCTCGAAGCTCAACGTTTCGCCGTCGTGCTCCTTGATGAAGGGCTGGGCAGCGTCCGTTTCCAGGTACGTCAGAATCCACCCCGTCATGTACCCCACGTCACTCCCCTCCGCAGTCGCGGAGGTCACCTTCAGCGCGTGTCGGTGCCCGTACTTGCTGCACTGGGCCGCGGCACCCTGCGCCTTCGTGAGGGTGCAGCCCAGGCAAATGTTCTCACCCGTCACCGTCGCTGCGATCGCCGACGCCTTCGCGCCGCCCGCCGCGGCGTCTTTCTTGGGGTGGTCCGGGTGCTCCTGTGCGAGTGCGGTACCGGCGAACAGCAGTCCCGCTATGTATGCCACGATGGTACTTCTCACGGGTCGTCTCCCTTCGTCTGTGTACTTCAACACACGAACACTTGCAGTTTTCTACCGTTCTGTCAATCTGCCGTCCCCGACTATCGTGCCCCCCTCGCTACCGGGGCCCGCGGCAGCTGCCACTCGTCGAACAGAATGTGCTCGATGGCCGGCTTGATCTCGCTCGGATTGAAATAGACCGGCGGGAAGCCGAGGACGGCGCTGCGCGCAGCGACCGCGCCCGGGAAGTCGCCGGTTACGGGCGCATTGGCGCCGGCCCAAAACGCGACCGGCTGCTGGTAGGTCGGCTCGGCGGTGTCGAAACATTCCAAACCGTAGATGGGCTCGAAGTGTCCCCGCGGCGGCGACACGAACTGGCATGCGCCGCATTGTCGGAAGTAGGCCGGGTTGTACACCTCCACGTCGAGACCCTGGCTCACCGGGTCGTAGAACCTCCCCGGGCCAGCAGCCAGCGAACGTCGAATCGTCGCATGGTCGACTCCTCGATTGCGTGCCGGATTCCGGGATTCGTCGCTCGCGGCGACGCGCCGATGGTGCGGGCGGGCGCTCGGCACGACGCATGCCGAGGGGCGACTGTCCAGTAGGGTCGGAGACGGGACGACCTTTACGCGCGGTACCCCAGACTCGGCGCGAGCCATCGCTCGGCTTCGGCGAGCGTCAATCCCTTGCGGCGCGCGTAGTCTTCGACCTGGTCCTTGCCGATGCGCCCCACGCCGAAATAATGCGAGCCGGGATTCGCAAAATACCACCCGGAGACCGCGGCTGCGGGCCACATGGCGAACGATTCGGTCAAGGTTACACCCGCGGATCGCTCGCCGTCCAGGAGGTCGAAGAGCGTGCGCTTCTCGGTGTGGTCGGGGCACGCGGGGTATCCGGGTGCGGGACGGATGCCCTGGTACTTTTCGCGAATGAGGTCGTCGTTGGTGAGGGCCTCGTCCTTCGCGTAGCCCCAGAACTCGCGGCGCACGCGCTCGTGCAGACGCTCCGCGAAGGCCTCGGCCAAGCGATCCGCGAGCGCTTTGGCGAGGATCGCGCGATAGTCGTCGTGTTGCTTCTCGAACTCGGAGACGATCGCGTCCAGCCCGATGCCCGCCGTGACGATGAAGGCGCCCACGTGGTCATTCACGCCGGAGTCCTTCGGCGCGACGAAATCGGCCAGACAGAAATTGGGGCGCGAGTCGGTCTTGGCGGCCTGTTGGCGCAGAAAGTGAAGGTTGGTTCGAACACGACGACGCTTCGCGTCGTCATACAGCTCGACGTCGTCGCCGATCGATGCGGCCGGAAAGAAGCCCACGACGCCGCGCGCCCTGAGGCGTTTCTCGCGCACGAACGAATCCAGCATCGCGCGCGCGTCGTCGTAGAGCGAGCGCGCCTGTTCGCCGACCACGGGGTCTTCGAGGATTGCCGGATAGCGCCCGCGCAGTTCCCAGGTTTGAAAGAACGGGGTCCAGTCGATGCGATCGACCAGCTCGGAGAGCGGATAGTCATCGAAGGCGCGGGTGCCGAGGAACGACGGCGACGGAGCGGCTTGCGTGAAGTCCAAACGTTCGCGGCGCAAACGTGCATCCCCGATCGACAGAAGCTTCGCTTCTGTCTGTCCCGCTTCGCGCGCCTCGCGGATGCGGCGATACTCATCCTTGGTCTTGGCGGCGAAATGGGCGCGCGTTTCTTCGCCCAACAACTGGCTCACGACACCCACCGCGCGCGACGCGTCCACGACGTGGATCACCTCGCGCCCGTACTCGGGGTCGATCTTGACCGCGGTGTGCGCAACCGACGTGGTTGCCCCGCCGATCAACAAGGGCACCTCGAATCCCTGGCGCTTCATCTCGTGCGCGACCGTCACCATCTCGTCGAGGGAGGGCGTGATCAAGCCCGAAAGCCCGATGACGTCCGCCTTCTCGCGCCGTGCGGTGTCGAGGATGGTTTGGAAGGGGACCATCACGCCGAGGTCGATGACCTCGTAGTTGTTGCAACGCAGCACGACACCCACGATGTTCTTGCCGATGTCGTGGACGTCGCCCTTGACGGTCGCGAGCACGATGGTGCCGTTGTTGCGAACGGTCCCGCCGCGCTCGGCTTCGATGAAGGGCACTAGGTGCGCCACCGCCTTTTTCATGACGCGCGCGCTCTTGACCACTTGGGGCAGGAACATCTTGCCGCTCCCGAACAGATCGCCGACCACGTTCATGCCGTCCATGAGGGGGCCTTCGATCACGTGGATGGGACGCGCGGCGGCAACACGCGCCTCCTCGACGTCTTCCAAAATGTACGCGTCCAAGCCGTGCACGAGCGCGTGCTTAAGGCGCTCGGTAACCGGCAGCGAGCGCCACGCCTCGTCGTCCTTCTTCTTGGGGTCGGCGCCGCGCCGCATCGACTCGGCCACTTCGAGCAGGCGCTCGGTGGCGTCGGGGCGGCGATTGAGCACGACGTCTTCGACGCGTTCCAGGAGGTCCTTGGGGATGTCCTCGTAGACCATGAGCTGGCCCGCGTTGACGATGCCCATGTCCATGCCGGCGCGAATGGCGTGGTAGAGAAACACCGCGTGGATGGCCTGGCGCACGGGCTCGTTGCCGCGGAACGAGAACGACACGTTACTGACGCCGCCGCTCACGTGCGAAAGGGGAAAGCGCTTCTTGAACTCCCGGCACGCCTCGATGAAGTGGACCGCGTAGGCGTTGTGCTCCTCGATCCCGGTCGCGATGGCGAAGATGTTGGGGTCGAAGATGATGTCCTCGGGCGGAAAGTCGATGACCTCCGTCAGAATACGATACGAGCGGGCGCAGATCTCGACCTTGCGCTCGGTCGTGTCGGCCTGGCCCTTTTCGTCGAAGGCCATCACGATTACGGCGGCGCCGTAGCGGCGCACGCGGCGCGCGTGTTCTATAAAGGCCGTTTCGCCCTCCTTGAGGGAAATTGAGTTGACCACGCACTTGCCCTGCGCGCACTGGAGCCCCGCTTCGATCACGTCGAACTTGGAGCTGTCGATCATGATGGGAACGCGCGCGACGTCGGGCTCGGTGGAGAGGATGTTCAAGAAGCGGCGCATGGCCGCTTCCGAGTCCAGCAAGCCCTCGTCCATGTTGACGTCGATCAACTGCGCGCCGTCTTCGACCTGCTGGCGCGCGACGGTGAGCGCCGCCTCGTAGTCGTTCTCCTTGATGAGCGAGCGGAAGCGCGCCGACCCGGTGACGTTGGTACGCTCGCCGACGTTGATAAAGTTCGAATCGGGCCGGATCTCGAGCGGCTCCAGTCCCGAGAGCAGGGTGTAGCGCGGGCG
>JAKEHA010000341.1 GCA_022615275.1 Candidatus Latescibacterota bacterium | reverse complement strand
GTGGCCTTGATCCTGAACCCCGGACACGGGCTTTTCACTTTCGCCGCGATGATCGGAGCCCTCTCGGGCTTGCTGGCCGCGGTCGCGATGGCGTGGGTACGGGATTTTTCGCTAGGCAGCGGTGGCCAGCTCGTCGCCGTTTTCGTCGACGGCGGCGGTCACCTTGGGCGTGCGCGTCTTGGCGACCAGCACGTAGATGGCCGGGACGAAGAAGAGCGTGAACACGGAGCCGATGATCATGCCGCTCACCAGCATGATGCCGATCGAGTTGCGCGCACCCGCGCCCGGCCCGTGCGCGAACACGAGCGGCAAGTGGCCCATCACCGTCGCGGCGGTGGTCATCAGAATGGGCCGCAGTCGCGTTCCGGCCGCCTCGATCACGGCGTGCAGCTTGTCGCGTCCTTCCAACTGAAGGTGGTTCGCGAACTCCACGATCAAGATGCCGTTCTTCGCCACCAAGCCCACCAGGGTGATCAGTCCGACCTGGCTGTAGATATTGAGCGTCGTCAGGCCCAGGAACGAGAACGTCAAGGCGCCCGAGAGGGCCAGCGGCACCGAGCCGGCGAGAATCACGAACGGGTCGCGGAAGCTCTCGAACTGCGCGGACAGCACGAGGTAAATCAGAATCGCCGAAAGCAGGAACACGCCCAGGAACTTGCTGCCCTCGGTGCGCAGCTGGCGCGATTCGCCCGCGTAGTCGATCGAGTAGCCGGGCGGCAGGATCTTCCTCGCCTCGTCTTCGAAATACTTTAGCGCCGAATCGAGGGACACGCCCCACCCTTGCACACCCTGGATGCGCACGGCGTTGAGTTGCTGGAAGCGCTTGAGTTCGCGGGGCTCGGTGGACGTCGAGAGAGTGGCGAACGTCGAGAGCGGCACCAGCTTTCCGCCGCCGCCGGTCACGTAGATCTGTTCGAGCTGATCCGGCGTCAACCGCTCGGCGCGCTTGATCTGCGGGATCACCTTGTAGCTGCGCCCCTGGATGCTGAACCGATTGACGTAGTTTCCGCTCAACAGCGTCGATAGGTCGCGACCCACTTCCGACATCTCGACGCCTTCCGAACGTAGCTTGTCGCGGTTGAACACGACCTGCACTTGCGGCTGGTCGAACTTGATGTCGGTGTCGGTGAACATGAACTTTCCACTCGTGTACGACTTCATGACCAGCTGGTTGGCAAAGTCGAGCAGCTGTTGCGGTTCTCCGGTGCCGAGGATCACGAAGTCCACCGGGAAGCTGCCGCCGCCCGGGAGTGCGGGCGGAACGATGGGGATGACGCGCACGCCGGCGATCTTCGCCAGCGGCCCCGACGATTCCATGTGGAGCTCCATCGACGTCTTCTCGCGTTCGCTCCACGGCTTGGTCACCATGCCGCCGAACCCCATCGTGGGAAACGTGAGCTGGAACGTCGCCTTGGTCTCGGGAAACGAGCTGTAGACGTCGTACACCTGGGCCGCGAACAGCTTGGTTTGATCGAGGGTGGCGTTGGCGGGCGCCTGCACGATGCCGAACACCACGCTCTGGTCCTCGTTGGGCGCCAGCTCCTTCTGCGAGAACATGTAGAACGGGAACATCAGCAGCATCACGATTGCCCACACCGTGAACACGATGGGCCGGTACTTCAACACCGACGCGAGGCGTTTCATGTACAACTGCCGTACGATCTCGAAGTGCCGGTTGATCAGGCCCGCGAAGCCCTTCTCGGTGTCGCCGGCGCGCAGCATCTTCGAGCCCATCATGGGCGAGAGCGTGAGCGCCACCACGCCCGACACGATGACCGCGCCCGAGAGCGCGAACGCGAACTCGCGGAACAAGGCGCCGGTCAACCCGCCCTGGATGGCGACCGGCGTATACACGGCCGCCAGGGTGATGGTCATGGCGATGATCGGACCGATCAGCTCGCGCGCGGCCTTGATGGCGGCGTCGAACGGTTTTTCTCCCATGTGCAAGTGTCGTTCGACGTTCTCCACCATGACGATGGCGTCGTCGACCACGAGACCGACCGAGAGCACGATGGCGAGCAGCGTCAGCAGGTTGATCGTGAATCCGGCCGCCGCCATGATGAACACCGCGCCGATCAGCGAGATGGGGATGGCGATGACCGGGATGATCATCGCGCGCACCGATCCCAGGAACAGAAAGATGACCGCGATGACGATCAACAGGGTCTCGCTCAGGGTCTTCAAGACTTCCTGGATGGCGTGGTCGATGTACTCGGTCGCGTCGTACGGAATCCCGGCCTTCATACCCGCCGGCAGCTGGGCCTGGATTTCCGGCATGGCTTCGCGCACGCGCTTGATCACTTCCAGCGAATTGGCCGTCGGCAGCACCCAGATTCCGATGAAGGTCGCGGCCTCTCCGTTGAAGCGCACCTCCGACTCGTAGTTCTCCGCGCCCAGCACCACGTCGGCGATCTCGCCCAGGCGAACCACGACGCCGTTGGCTTCCTTCACCACGAGGTTGCGAAACTCCTCGACCGTCTTGAGGTTGGTATTCGCGACCAGGTTGACCGAGGTCATGCTCCCCTTGGTGCTCCCGAGCGCCGAGAGGTAGTTGTTGGCGGCCAGCGCGTCGTGCACTTCGGAGGGCGCGATGCCCAGGGAGGCCATCTTGTCGGGCTTCAACCACACGCGCATCGCGAAGGTGCGCCCGCCCAGGATGTCCGCGCGCTGCACGCCGCTGATCGACGAGAGCTTCGGTTGCACCACGCGCGTCAAGTAATCCGTGATCTGGTTCTCGTCCAAATCGGTCGACGAAAAGCCCAAATACATGGAGGCGAATTCGCTGTCGGCGGTCGCCAAATTGATAATGGGCGCTTCCGCTTCCGGCGGCAGGTCGTTGCGCACCTGCGCCACCTTGGACTGAATCTGGGTCAGGGCCGCGTTGGTGTCGTAGTTGAGCTTCAAGTGCACCGTGATGGTGCTCATGCTCTGCGCGCTCGACGACTCGATGTAGTCGATACCGTCCGCGCTCGCGATCACGCGTTCGAGCGGCGTGGTGATGAAGCCGCGCACCAGGTCGGCGTTGGCGCCGATGTACGCGGTCGTGACGTTGATCACGGCGATGTCGCTGCGCGGGTACTGGCGCACCGACAACGACCGAATCGACTGCAGCCCGGCGATCAAGATCACCAGGTTGACCACCATCGCGAGGACGGGTCGTCTTACGAATAGATCGGTGAACTTCATCTTAGCTGTCCTCCGGCTTGGGAGCCGGGTCGTTGGAGGGCGTCACACTGTTGTTGACTTCCACCGCCACGCCCGGCCGCAGCTTGAACACGCCCGACGACACCACCTCTTCGCCCGCCTTCACACCCGAGAGCACGGCCACCTGATCGCCGCGAGAGGCACCCAACTTGACGAACTGCTGGCGCACGCCGCGATAGGTCGTACTGTCCGGCGCGGTCACGTTCTCGACGATGAAGACCGAGTCTCCGTAAGGCGCGTAGTTGATGGCCGACACCGGCAACGCGATGACGCCGCCGGTTTCGCTGCCCACGACCTGCACCCGGACGAACATCCCGGGTCGCAGCTTCCCCTCCGGGTTGCGGAACGACGCTTGTACTTCGACGTTGCGGGTTTCCGCATCGACGAGCGAGTTGAACGCGGTGATCTTGCCGGACGCCGCGACGCCGTCGGTGCCCTCGATCATGACGTTCACATCGGCGCCGACCTTCATCGCGGCTACGTCCTGCTGCGGCAGCGAGAAGTTGACGTAGATCGGGTCGAGGGCCTGCAGGGGGACGATGGGATCGCCGCCCGCGAGATACTGCCCCAGATTCACTTGCCGGATGCCGAGGATGCCGCTGAACGGCGCGCGGATCGTCTTGCGCGCGATGATCGCGCGGTAGGCGCCCGCGTTGGCTGCCGCGGTCTTCGCCTCCGCGTCGGCACGGTCGAACTCGGCTTCGGAGATGACCTTCTTGCCGCGCAACTCCTTCGCGCGCTCCAGGTTGAGCTTGGCTAGATCGCTCTGGGCTTCCGCCGCCGCGAGCTGCGCTACTTCCTGGCTGGTGTCGAGGCGCACGAGAACCTCACCCTCCTTGACCCAACGCCCGGAGTCGAAGGTGATCTCCGCGACGACACCAGGGAGGTCCGCGCTCAAGGTAACGCCCTGCACGGCGACACAGGTGCCGATAGCGCTCTGGCTCGCGACCCAGCTTTCTTCCTTGGCGACGACGGTGGTCACGGCCTCGGGAGGCGCGGTCCACGGCGTGCTCATGGCGACCTGGATCTGCCGATACTTGACTAAGCCGAGCCCGGCGATGATCGCGAAGACGATCCCCAGCGTGATGAACATTCGCTTACGCATGTCGAGAGACTCCTAAACAGTACATGAACGCCTCCGCCCGGGGCGGAGCCGGAAATGGGTTCGAGATGGTTGGGCGGCCCGCGAACGTGGGCCCCGTGCTTACTCCCCGGGCGCCCGATGAACCGCTGGATTCAAGGCGGTGCGGACTGCGGCTCAATGAAGATAAAGCAGAGAATGTATTCCTGGGGGAAAATTTTCGAGAAAGTCGAGCCACCCAGGGCTCCACGCCAACCGTCGGGGCGACCCGTCCCTCCGGGGACCGACACAAGTCCCCCGTCTACTATAGGGGCCAGTCGCGCAGGATTCGCTCGGTCTCTTCGGCGTGCCCGCTCTCGTCGCGAACCATGTCTTCGAGCTGGACCACCAGCCCCTTGTCGCCGTAGGCATCCGCCTCGCGCGCGCGCTCGGAATAGTCCTTGGTCGCCTGCCGCTCCGCCGCGAGCACCGCTTCCAGCATCTCGCGGTTGGAGCGCGCGGCGGGAACCGCGCGCGGGATGGTCGCCGGCTCGCCGCCGAGCGCCACGATCTTGTTGGCCAAAAACTGCGCGTGCAGCTGCTCGTCCGCGACTTCGACCAGGAAGAACTGCGAGAGCTGCGGGCGAAACGGCCCGGTCGCCTTGGCGGCATACGTCAGGTACTGGATGATCGCGCCCAGTTCGCCGGCGAGATCCTGATTCAAACGATCGATGAGTTGCTTCTTTTCCAAGATGGTACTCTTTCTAGCTCACGACTTTCGTCCCGAGCACTTTCAGGAATTGCGAGAGCCACGCGGGGTGC
>JAKEHA010000067.1 GCA_022615275.1 Candidatus Latescibacterota bacterium | reverse complement strand
GCCCCTGCACTCGCGGCGGCGCTCGCCGATCTCATGAGCGACGCGGACGCGAGGCGTCTGATGGGCGAACGCGCGCGCGCGTCGATGGCGCCCTACCACGGCCACGCCGTCTACGAGCGCTGGGAATCGTTCTTTCGCCGCTGCGCGGGCGCGTCGTAGCCGGGCGCGGGGAGAAACGACGGCGACAGAGCCAGCCCCATCGAGAACATGAACACCATGAAGACTTCGCTGTCGTCGATGTTGAGTTCGGTCAAGGCGCCCACCAGCACCGCGATCGTCGCGGCCATCGCCCCCACCACGTACTGATAGTCGAGGGATCCCTTCTCCAGACGCCGCCGCATGCGCAGCATTCGTCGCAGGAGCACGGCCCAGAACAGCACGAAGGGGACGAAGCCGATGATGCCCCGCGTCGCCAGGATATGCAGATACACGTTGTGCGTGTCGACCGTCGTGGTGACGCGACGCCCCGCCAGGAGCTTGTCCGCCTCGATGGTGTAGTCACCCATCCCCACGCCCGTGAGTGGATGCTGTTTGAACAGATCCCACGCGATGTCCCATAGCACGATGCGCGTGGAGGCGTCGATGTCGAGCCCGGAGCGCACCAGCTCGGGAATGGAGCGCCCCTTGTGGGCGCCGACCGCGAACGCCACCAGCGCGATCGCGAGTACGACTGCAACCAGCGTCACCGCGCGGTTCCTCAACAGAACGCACAGTGCGACCAGTCCCGCGATCAGCGCGAGCCACGCCCCCCGCGTCATCGTGAACATGATGGCGGCGATCTGAAGCGCCACCACCGCCGCCAGCGCGACGCGATGGCGCGCACGCATCGTGCGCGTGAACAGCAGCGAGCAGTTGAGCACGATCAATTGGTACACGATGCCGGCGAAGGTCATCGTGTAGAGGGTCCCGCCGGGGCGATAGCGCTTGGGAATATCGAGAAAACCGAGGTCGAGGCCGCCCGCCCCCTGCACCAGCGCCATCAGACAGGCCAGGGCCGACGAAACCGCCAGGGTCCAAAACGACACCTCGCGCATTCTCACCGCGAGCACGTTGCACCCGACCCAGAAGATGATCAGCAACTGCCAGTAAGACGAGAAGTCCTTGATCGCACGCGGTCGGTTCTCCGACATCAAAACCGACGGCAGCGCCGATACCACCAACAGCAGCGACGCCCACACCAGCGGTTCCCGGTGGAGCGCGGGGCGCGGGGCGCCGCGAGACGCCAGCGAGGCGAGCCACGCCAGCATGCCGAAGCCGAAGGCGATGTTCATCCCTGCGATCGAGAAAGGGGCGAACAGGGCGAACGCGAAGAACGAGACCTGGAGGACGCGAACCGGAATGGACGCGAGGGTCATGGTGTGGCCGGGAACATCTCCGCTTCGACGACGCGACACAGAATATGCAGGATCGCGAGGTGAAGCTCCTGCACGTGGGGCGTGTCCGAGGACGGCACGGCGACCGTGACCTCGGCCAGCCGCGCCATCTCGCCCCCGCCCGCGCCCGTGAGCGCGAACACATGCACGCCCTTGTCGGCCGCGACGCGGCATGCGCGCACCACGTTGCGCGAGGTCCCGCTGGTGGAGAGTGCGAGCAGGCAATCGCCGCGCCTCCCGATGCCGGCGATCTGGCGCGCGAACACGTCGTCGAAGGAATAGTCGTTGGAGAGGGACGTCACCACCGCGCTGTTCTCGCCCAACGCGAATGCGGGCAGCGCGGCCCGGTCTTTCTTGTAGCGGCCGACCAACTCGGCCGCGAAGTGGGCGGCCTGGGTGGCGCTGCCGCCGTTGCCGCACGCGTAGATGGTCCCGCCGGCGCGCAGGCTCGCGATCACCCCGGTCGCAATGTCGCTCATGCGCAGCGCGACCTCGGCGTCCAGCGACGCGATCAGGTCGGCACGCGCGGCCAGCTCCTTCTGCATGTCGTCGGCGAAACGCGTCATGACGTTAGAGCACCGTGATTTCGCTGTTGTCGCCGACCATGAACCGATAGGCCCGCGGCGGCTTGTCGCCGCGCCGCACGATGACGTTGCGTCCGATCAGGCTGTCGGTCATGCGGCTCCCGATATCTATGATCTGGCAGTTCTCCAGCACGATGCTGTTCTCGATCTCGCTCTTTTCCACCCGCGACCCGGGCCCGATGCTGGTGAAGGGGCCGATGTAGGCGTCCACGATGCGCGAGCCTTTGCCGATGATGATGGGCCCGCGCAGGATGCTACGCTTGACCTCGACGTCGTCGTCGAGGTGGACGTGGCCGTGGAACTCCGAGTCTTCGAGCTGCTTCATCTCGACCCGCGTCGCCATCCCCGTCAATACCATGCGATTGGCATCGAGCATGTCCTCGAGCTTGCCGGTGTCCTTCCACCATCCCTCGACGATATGCGACTGCACGTGGTAGTCGTGCTCGATCAAGTACTGGATGGCGTCGGTGATCTCGAGCTCGTTGCGCCAGCTCGGCTTGATCTTCTCCGTGGCTTCGAAAATAGAGGGCGTGAACATGTACACGCCCACCAGCGCGTAGTCGCTCTTGGGCTTCTTCGGCTTCTCTTCCAGACCGACCACGCGGCCGCCCGTCAACTCGGCCACGCCGAAGTCGCTCGGGTTCTTGACCCGCGTCAGCAGGATCTGCGCGTCGTACTTGCCGCGGGTGAACTCATCCACGAAGCCGCGGATACCGCCCGAGAGCAGGTTGTCGCCGAGGTACATGACGAACGGCTCCTGGCCCATGTAGTCGCGCGAAATCTTGACCGCGTGCGCGAGGCCCAGGGGGGCGTCTTGCTTGATGTAATGGACGCGTGCGCCGAAGCGCGAGCCGTCCCCCACCGCCTGCTTCACTTCCTCGGCGGTGTCGCCCACGATGATGGCGATGTCCTGGATGCCGGCGTCACGAATGGCCTCGATGCCGTAGAACAGGATCGGCTTGTTGGCGATGGGCACGAGCTGCTTGGCGCTGGTGTGCGTGATGGGGCGCAGGCGCGTCCCCCGTCCGCCGGCGAGAATGAGCGCTTTGATGGTCGTTCCTCCCTTACGCGCGCGGCGTCAATCCTGGTTGGCCGTGATCACCGCGTACACCGACAAGAACAAACTCGTCAGACTCACGAAACCGATGAACAGGTTACCGAGAATCACGCCCGTGCGCCGCTTGACGAGAATGGTCTCGCCGCGGTACACGACGCTCTCGCGATTCCCGTCGCGGCGGTTGCCGTAGCTGTCGTAGATCTGTAGTTTGTCGACGCTGCCCGCGTCCGAGGGACCGCCCGCCATCGCGATGTAGCGCCCGGCCGGCAATCCGCGCTGGAACTCGATCTCGCCCCCCCTCATTACTTCGCCCCCCACGAACACGACGTCCTCCAGTCGCGGAATGTTGATCACGTCGCCGGTCTGGAGTGCCACGTCCACGGATTGGTCGCCTTCGAGCACCTTCGACAGGTCGATGGAAATGAACTCGAAGGTGCCATCGCCCTTCTTGCGCTCGATGCGCGCGTGCGACAGGTCGAAGTCGTTGCGAAGCCGGATGAAGCGAGGCAAGAAGGACTGCAGAGTTTCGCCTTCCTGCAAGTAGATGCGCCCGTCGCGCCCACCGCCGCCCTGGACGCGCACGAAGTCGATCCCGGGAAAGCTGCGCTTGTCGGGCACGACGATCACGTCGCGATCGGTGATTACGGTCGTGGCCGCGGTGGCCTCGTCCATCTTGACAATCGACACCTTCTCATCGGCGGAGAGCTGCTCGAGCACGATTTCGTTACGCTCGGCGTTGGTGGTGAATCCGCCCGCGAGCCGGACGACGTCCATCACCGTCTCGTTGGGCGCGATCTCGTAGGTGCCCGAACGCCATACTTCGCCCACGATGTCGCACGTGCGCCCGCGCGACGGGACGAACACCGTCTGCCCCTCGTGCAGCATGGGGTTCATGGTCACATCACCCAGGCGCCGGAACTTCAGCTGGTCGATCAGGCGCGTCGGCTCGCCGTCCTTGCGGATCTCGATGGCGCGCTCGCTGCCGCTCCTGGTGACCCCGCCCGCCCCCGTGATCGCCGCGTCGACGCGAAACGGCGGCAGCATCGCCACCGGGCCGGGGCGTGCCACCTCGCCCAGCACGTACACCACGAAGTTGCGCGGCAAGATCAGCTCGCAAAAGAACTCGGCGCTGCGGTAGTACGACGCCAGCGCGCGCGCGAGTTCCGCGCGGAACGCTTCGATGGTGAGCCCGGCCGCACGGACCATGCCCGCGTTGGGAACCAGCACGGCTCCTTCCGGCAGCACGCGCAGGAGGATCTCCTTGCCGGTCGACCGAAAGAACAAGACGAACTGGTCGCCGGGTCCGATGACATAGGTCTTGGGGTCGACGGGCGCGTCGAAGCCTTGTGGAACGGCGCGCGCCAGATCCCTGGCCAGCGTGGTATCGACCGGCGCGGTCGCGGTCGCCTGGGTGGGTTGCGGAAAGGGATCGCGGGGGCGGCGCGACTGCAGAATCTGCGCCGGCGCCACCGACGTGGCGACCATGATCAGGATCATCGCGGAAGATACGACTCGAAAGAACATATTCTCCTCGTGCTCGTGAACGTCAGGCCGACTCGAGCGCGCGCTTGACGAACTCGCGCACGCGCTCGAACTCCAGAATGCTGGGAATCCCGAACTGCGCCATGTGCGGCTTGCCGCCGCCCTTGAAACCCAGCTCGGTCGCGACCCGGCGCGCGAGGTCGTCGGCCTTTAGGCCCCGCTCCTTGATCGCGGCGTCGCTCGACACGATGAGACACACCGGCTTCTCCACCCCGGTTTGACACACCAGTGCGACGCCCACGCCGAGCTTGCCGCGCAGCGCGTCGCCGTAGCTGCGCAACGCATTCACGTCCGGGGCTTCCACCGTGGTCGCGACGAAGCGTACTCCGTGCGCGTCGACGGCACTCGCGAGCGCCTCGCTGGCGCCGCTCTCGGCGCGCTTGCTCTCGCTCTTCTTGCGCTCGCGCTGCATGGCTTCGTTCTCTTCGACAAGGGCACGCACGCGCTTCTCGACTTCGTGGGGTGCGACCCGCAACACGGCCGCGATCTGCGCCCAGTCGTCCATGGTACGCCGCGCGAGCCCGAAGGCGCCTTCGCCCGTAACCGCTTCCACGCGCCGCACGCCCGCCGCCACCGCCGTCTCCTGGCGAATGAAGAACGGGCCGATCTCGCCCGTGTGCTTGACGTGGGTGCCGCCGCACAGTTCCTTCGAAAACTCGTCGACGGAGACGACGCGAACCTCGTCGCCGTACTTCTCGCCGAAGAGGGCCATGGCTCCGCTCGCGATCGCCTCCTTGTACGGAAGGTTGGCCGTGGCCACGGCCAGATCGGCGATCACCACGTCGTTCACGATGCGCTCGATCACCGCGATCTCCTCCGGCTTGACGGGCTGGAAATGGTGGAAGTCGAAGCGCAGCCGGTTGGGTGCCACCAGCGAGCCCGCTTGGGCCACGTGCGTCCCCAGCACCTTGCGCAGCGCCGCGTGCAACAGATGCGTCGCGGTGTGATTGCGCATGGTGGCGAAGCGGCGCTCCTTGTCGACGTGGAGCTCCACCGTCGCGTCGCTCTGCAGGCGGTCGACGAGCGCCTCACGCGATTCGCCCTGCGCGAGCTTGACGAGGTGCGCGATCAGGTCGCCCGCGCGATAGGTGTCGACGACCTCGCCCGCGCGCGTCGCGCGACCGGCGTCGCCCACTTGCCCGCCGCCCTCCGGGTAGAACACGGTGCGGTCGGTCGTGATCTCCACGAAGTCGCCATCGAGGCCCGCCTTCGCGACGCGATTCGGATTCGGATCCCTTACCTCCCCAACCCCTGCCTGAGTGTCCAGGCTATCGTAGCCCTGAAATTCCGTCGTTTCGATCGAGGGGTTTATCGAAAACACCTTAACGGAGTCCGATAAGCCGATGGGCTTCTCCACGATCTCGACGTGTTGGAACTTTCCCCCCTTACGGGCGCGTTCCTTCTGCTCCCCCATCGCCTTCTCGAATCCCGGCATGTCGACCTCGAGCCCGCGCTCCTGCGCCATCTCGCGCGTCAGCTCGGGCGGGAAGCCGAAGGTGTCGTAGAGTTGGAACACGTCCGCGCCCGGCACGATCTTCCTCTTCTTGGCGGCGTCGAAGAGTGCTTCCAATCGCCCCATCCCCAACTCGAGCGTGTCCTGGAAGCGCGCCTCCTCGGCCGTCACCACTTCCTTGACCAGGTCGACGCGCTGCACGATCTCCGGATAGCGCGCGCCCATGGCTGTCACCACGGCGTTCACGCCGCGCGCGAGAAACGGTTCGCGCACGCCGAAGGGGTGCATCTTGGTGAGCGCGCGCCGCAACAACCGTCGCAGCACGTAGCCGCGTCCTTCGTTCGAGGGCATGATGCCTTCGGCCAGCGCGAAGGTCAGTGCGCGCACGTGGTCGGAGGCGGCGTTGGTCGCGAGGGCGGCCTTCTTCGTGTCCGCGCCCTTCGGGAGCGACGCGGCGATCGCGCGCCGGATGGGCAGGAACTCGTCGGTGTGGAAGTTGTCCTCGACGTCTTGCAGGATGAACGCGACGCGCTCGAGACCCATGCCGGTGTCGATGCCCGGTTTCGGAAGCGGGTCGTACGCGCCGGTTTCTGTGTAAAAGAACTGCGGGAAGACGAGGTTCCAGTACTCGATGTAGCGGTCGTTGTCGTCGCGGTGGCCGGGGCCGCCGTCGGGGCCCGCGCGGCCGGTGTCATAGTGCAATTCCGACGACGGACCGCACACGCCGGTGTCGCCCACGGGACCCCAGAAATTGTCCTTCTTACCCAGCCGCTTGATACGCTCTTTCGGAAACCCGATGTGCGTGGTCCACAACGCGAAGGCTTCGTCGTCGTTCTCGAAGATCGTCACCCAGATGCGCGCTTGGTCCAGCTTCCACACGTCGGTGGAAAGCTCCCACGCCCACTCGATCGCTTCCTTCTTGAAGTAGTCTCCGAAGGAGAAATTGCCGAGCATCTCGAAGAAGGTGTGGTGGCGCAACGTGCGTCCGACGTTCTCGAGGTCGCTCTGCTTGCCGCCCGCGCGCAAGCACTTTTGACAGCTCGCGGCGCGCGGAAAGGGCGCGCGCGCGGGATCGCTGTAGTAGGCCTTGAACGGGACCATGCCCGCCGCGGTGAAGAGCAGCGTGGGATCTTCGGGCAACAGCGGCGCGCTCCCGACCAGCGTGTGTCCGCGCGACTCGAAAAAGGACAGGTAGTCCTGGACGAGGCGGCTCACTGCGTAGCGATTCTTCGTCTCGCTCACCATGCTCGATTCACCACTCGTCGGGGAGGCTCTCAGTCGCGTCGGCGTCGGATGCGCGCGGAATCTTGCGCGCGAGATCGTACGCGATGCGATTGACCACGGAGTAATCGTACCCCTTGCGCTTCAAGAGCGCGATCACGCGGCGCACCGCCTTCTCGTCGATCGCGCCGCCGCGAACGGATCGTTCCACCAAGGCGCGCGCCAGCGCTTCTTGCTCGTCCGCGCCGTAACTCGCGAGCGCCTTGTCGACGACTGCGCGCTGGAGCCCGAGCTTGTTCATGTCGGCGCGCAAACGGTGCGGGCCCACGCGCCGCGTGCCCTTGCGCACCGACACGAATTCGCGCGCGAAGCGGGCGTCGTCGATCAAGCCCGCTTCCTCGAGCGATTCGACGATACCCTTGCGCACCGCGTCCGCGATCCCCAGCGTGCGCAGCGCGGATTCGATCTCACGCCGCGAACGCGAGCGCATCGACAAGAGACGCATGGCCTTGTCGTGGCCGCGCGTGTACTGGTCGAGACGGTCGAGACGCTCGATGTCTTCGGTCGACACCGTGGCTCCGACCGCGCACTGCGCCGCGGCCGCCTCGGGAACGGCAAAAAACCGCCCCCCGGAGAGCCGGATCCATACTCTGTCCCGGGGGCGCGGTTTTCGCTCGACGATGGTCTCGGGCATCAACGACTACGGGCGCGCACGCACCACGCCGGGCTTCTTGCGCGGGCTGGCCGCCAGCGGGTCGACGCCTTCGGCCGTCTCCGCGACCATGGCCGCCGCGGGGGCCTCGGCCGCCTTGGCCGCGCCCGCTTCCGGCGCCGATTTGGTGGCGTCGACACCGAAGTGCACGCGAATCCTGGCCGCGATCTCGTTCGCGATGGCCGGGTGTTCTCTCAGGAACTTGCGCGCGGCTTCCTTGCCCTGGCCCAGGCGCTCCTCGCCGTACGCGAACCAGGTGCCGCTCTTCTTGATGATGTCGACGCCGGCGGCCGAGCCGATGTCGATCGCGTCGCCCTCGTAGCTGATCCCTTCGCCATAGATGATGTCGAACTCGCAGGTCTTGAACGGTGCCGCCACCTTATTCTTGACCACCTTCACCTTGGTGCGGCTCCCGGTGACGGCTTCGCCTTCCTTGATGGCGGCGATGCGACGGATATCCATGCGCACCGACGAGTAGAACTTGAGCGCGTTTCCGCCCGACGTGGTCTCGGGGCTCCCGAACATCACGCCGATCTTCATACGGATCTGGTTGGTGAACATGAGGCACGTCTTGGTCTTCGAGACGGCACCCGTGAGCTTGCGCAGCGCTTGCGACATCAAGCGCGCCTGCAGGCCCACGTGCTGGTCGCCCATCTCGCCGTTGATCTCGGCCTGCGGCACCAGTGCCGCCACCGAGTCGACGACGATCACGTCGAGCGCACCGCTGCGGATCAGTACTTCCGCGATCTCGAGCGCCTGCTCGCCCGTGTCGGGCTGCGAG
>JAKEHA010000066.1 GCA_022615275.1 Candidatus Latescibacterota bacterium | reverse complement strand
GGCGGCACGCCCGACGACAATGCCGCGACTATCGTCGGGATCCTCGACGGTGCGCGCGGTGCCAAGCGCGACGCGGTCGTGCTCAACGCGGGCTTCGTGATCGCGGTCGCGGGGCGCGCGGATTCGATCGCCGACGGGGTCGCCCAGGCGGCCGCGTCCATCGACGAGGGGCGCGCCAAGGATACCCTGGAGCGCTTGCGCGCCACGACGCGCGAGCTGGCGGGCGGGTGATGGAGTCATGAGCTTCCTGGATGCCATCCAATCCGAAAAGAGGCGCGAGGTCGTTTCCAAACGCGCGGCCATGTCCTTCGACGACTTGCGCACACGCGTGCAAGACGTTGCGCCAGCCCGCGACTTTCACGCGGCGGTGGCGCGGCGCGGGGCCGTGATCGCGGAGCTCAAGGCGCGCACGCCCACCATCGAGTCGTTCACGCAATCGGGCTCGCTCGTGGAGCTGGCGGCCGTCTATGCATCCAACGGTGCGGCCGCGATCAGCATCGTCGCCGACCCGGCCCGCTTCGGGACGTCCTACCGCGACGTCGCGCGCGTGCGCGACGCCGTGAACCTCCCCGTCCTCGCGAAGGACTTCGTTGTCGACCCCTATCAATTGCTGGAGGCGCGCGCGTCCGGCGCCGACGCGGTACTTCTGATCGTGCGCCTGCTCGAGCTCGAGGAATTGCGCAATCTGGTCGCCTTCGCGCGCGAGCTAGGCATGGAGGCGCTGGTGGAGACGCACGCGGAGTCGGAGGTGCTGGCGGCGCTGGCGGCGGACGCGCGCGTCGTCGGTATCAACAACCGCGACCTGGACACGATGATCGTCTCGCTCGACACCACGCGGCGCCTGGCTCATCTGGTCCCGGAAGAGATTGTGCTGGTGAGCGAGAGCGGCATCGTCACCCGCGACGACGTGGCCGACCTTACCTCGCGCGGCGCGCGCGCGTTCCTCGTGGGCGGAAGCCTGCTCGGCTCCGAGGACCCGGGTGCGCTCTTGCGCGACTTCGTGGAGGCGGCGCGCGGGCCGTCGGGATTGCGCTCGAAGCGAGTCCCGCGATGAGCACGGCCAAGATCAAGATCTGCGGGCTCACGACCGCCGCGGATGCACGACTCGCGGTATCCTTGGGTGCCGACTACGTCGGCGTCATCTTCGCCGAGAGCCCGCGCCGCATCAGCGTCGCGCGCGCGAAGGAGATTCGCGCGGCCGTTTCCTCCGCGGCGTTGGTCGGCGTGTTTCGCGACCAGTCTCTCGCGGACGTCGCCGACGCGGCGCGCGCGTGCGATCTCGATCTGGTCCAGCTGCACGGATGCGAACACCCCGGGTATTGCGACGAGGTGCTCCAGCGTGCGGGTAAGCCGGTCGTGAAGGCGTTTCGTGCGTTGCGAGTGCCGCGCCCCGACGAACTGGCGTCGTTCGCAACCACGTCGTACTTTCTGTTCGACTACGACGATGACGCAGCGCGCGGCGATGCCGCGCGTGACGACGCATGGGACGACGTCGCTATCGTGCGCCGCCTCGGGTTTCGCATGTTCGTCGCGGGAGGCATCGACGCGTCCAACGTGCGTGCGATCCTCTCGCGTACGGGTGCCTTTGCGGTCGACGTGTGTCGGGGCGTCGAGAGCGCGCCCGGCGTCAAGGACCCGCTGGCGATGGAGCGCTTCATGGTGGAGGCGCGCGCGTGAGCCGGGGACGCTTCGGAGCATACGGGGGCCAATTCGTGCCGGAGACACTGATGCCGTCCCTGCTCGAGCTGGAGGCCGCTTACGCGTCGGCGAGAGCCGACGCGGCGTTTCAATCCGAGCTGGATTCGCTCCTTGCCCGCTACGTCGGCCGCCCGACACCGGTTTACCTCGCGTCCCGTTTTTCCGCCTCGCTCGCAAACGAGGCGCGCGTGTATCTCAAACGAGAGGACTTGAATCATACCGGCGCGCACAAGATCAACAACTGCGTCGGGCAGGCGTTGCTCGCGCGGCGCATGGACAAGCGGCGCCTGGTGGCCGAGACGGGCGCGGGCCAGCACGGTGTGGCGACGGCGACGGTCGCGGCGCTTTTCGGCATGGAGTGCACGGTCTACATGGGCGAAGTCGACATGGCCCGCCAGAGCCCCAACGTGCGCCGCATGAAACTCCTGGGCGCGACCGTGGTTCCGGTGACGTCGGGGACGCGCACGCTCAAGGATGCCACCAACGAGACCATTCGCGACTGGGTGACGAACGTGCGCACGACGCACTACATCATCGGCTCGACGGTGGGGCCGCACCCGTACCCGACCATCGTGCGCGACTTCCAGAGTGTGATCGGACGGGAGGCGCGCGCGCAGATGCTGGAAGCAGAAGGACGGCTTCCCAGCGACGTGGTCGCGTGCGTGGGCGGAGGATCGAACGCGCTCGGCATTTTTTCCGCGTTTCTCACGGACGACGTACGACTCCACGGCGTGGAAGCCGGCGGCTCGCGCGACGGCGACGCCGCGACCTTGTCGCGGGGGACGCCGGGTGTGCTGCACGGAGCGTTCAGCTATCTCTTGCAGGACGACGACGGCCAGGTCAGTCCCGCGCACTCGATTGCGGCCGGACTCGACTACCCCGGTGTGGGCCCCGAGCACAGCTTCCTGAAGGACGCGGGACGCGTCTCGTACCAGCGCGTGAACGACGACGACGCGCTCGCGGCCTTCGCATCGCTCGCGCGTTTGGAAGGAATCATCCCCGCGCTCGAGTCCGCGCACGCGCTGGCCTTCGTGCGGCGCGCGTTCTCCGGAGCCCCGAGCGAGGGCCGCGTGGTGCTCGTCAATCTATCGGGTCGCGGCGACAAGGACGCGGACGCCGTGGAAGGAAGACTGCCGTGAGCACCCTCGCCGATACCACACGCGCGCTGCGAGCGCGCGGCCGCAAGGCGCTGGTGGCGTACTTCACCGCCGGCTATCCCGACGACGACGCCTTCGACGCGCTGGTGCGCGCGGCGGCCGGCGCCGGCGCCGACGTCGTCGAAGTCGGCGTCCCGTTCTCGGACCCAATCGCCGACGGCCCCGTGATTCAGGCGGCGTCGAACGCGGCGCTCGCGCGCGGCGTGACACTCGCGCGCGCGCTGGAGTCGATCGCGCGGCTCTCGCCCGAGGTCGCGGTGCCGCTGGTCGTGATGAGTTACGTCAATCCCATACTGCGCCTCGGCGTGGATGCGTTCGCGCGCGAAGCGGCTCGCGCCGGTGTCGACGGCGCGGTCCTCCCCGATGTCGCATTCGAGGAGTCGGGGGCGTTTCGTCCGGTGCTGCGGGGCGCCGGGCTGGCCTACGTCGACCTGGTCGCGCCCACCTCCGACGACTCACGTACCAAAGAGATCGCACGCGCGTCCGACGGCTTCGTGTACGTGGTCTCGATCACGGGCGTGACGGGTGCCCGCGCCGCGGGCCGGAACGCCGTGGAAGGCATCATCGCGCGTGTGCGCGCTGCGACCGATACGCCGGCCTACGTCGGTTTCGGCGTATCGACCCCCGATGCGGCCGCCGAGATCGCGTCGGCGTCGGACGGCGTCATCATCGGGAGCCGCCTCGTGCAGCTGGCGGGCGAGGGACCGGCCCCGAGCGCGGCTGGGCGCGTGGGCGATTTCTTGGCGAGTGTGCGCCGGGCGCTCGATGCGTGAGGCGCGACGGAAACACGGGATTCGTGATACCATGGCGGCCGCCGGCCGCCGCCGCTCAATCGAGAATTGGAGACACGCAGCATGATCGTGGTCATGAAATCGGACGCCACCATGTCCGACATCTCGAGCGTCATCAAGTCGCTCGAGTCAATGGGCTACAAGCCGCACCCCACGCGCGGTGCCGACCGCACCATCATCGGTGTGGTCGACGCCCGCCAGGGCGCCGACTTCAGTCAAATTGAAAGTACGCCCGGCGTGGAGCAGGTCATTCCCATCACCAAAGCCTACAAGATGGTGAGCCGGGAGTTTCGGCCCCAGAACACCATCGTCAACGTGAATGGGGTCGCGGTGGGCGGGCCCGAGTTCGTCGTGATGGCGGGACCGTGCGCGGTCGAGAATCGCGACCAAGTTTTGACGGCGGCGCGCGCGGTCAAGCAAGCGGGTGCGTCGATCCTGCGCGGCGGCGCGTTCAAGCCGCGCACCTCGCCCTACAGCTTCCAGGGACTGGGCGAAGACGGCTTGAAGATCTTGCTGGCGGCCAAGCGCGAGACCGGACTGCCCGTCGTCACGGAAGTGATCTCGCCCGAATTGGTCCCGCTGGTGAGCGAGTACGCCGACGTGCTCCAGATCGGGGCGCGCAACATGCAGAATTACGCGCTCCTCGAAGCTGTGGGCAAGATTCGCAAGCCCGTGCTCCTGAAGCGCGGCATGATGTCCACGGTCGAGGAGCTCTTGATGGCCGCCGAGTACGTCCTGTCCAACGGCAACCAGCAGGTGATCCTGTGCGAACGCGGGATTCGCACCTTCGAGAACTCGACCCGCAACACGCTCGACATCTCCGCGGTTCCGGTCATCAAGCGCAACTCGCACCTGCCCATCATCGTCGATCCGAGCCACGCCGCCGGGCACACGGAATTCGTCTCCGCGCTGGCGCTGGCCGCGGTCGCGGCCGGCGCCGACGGCCTCATCGTCGAGGTGCACCCGTGTCCCGAGACCGCGTGGTGCGACGGCGTCCAGAGCCTCTCCATCGAGACCTTCAACGAGATGATGGTCGGCGTTCGCGCGGTCGCGCGCGCGGTCGGGCGTCCGCTGCGCGACGCGATGCAACATGAGTTTGGTAATCCATAAAGCTTCCCGCTTGGAAGGCGTTCTCAAGGTTCCCGGCGACAAGTCGATTTCCCACCGCGCGCTGATTCTGGGTGCGGCGGCTCGCGGGCGCCAGACCATCGACGGCATCGCGGATTCCGCCGACGTGCGCACCACCATGGAGGCGCTGCGCGCGATGGGCTGCTTCGTCGAATCGATGCCCGACGGGCGCACCCTCGTGCTGACCCGCGCCATCACGCCCGAGTTCGAGATCGACGCCGGCAACTCCGGCACGACGGCGCGGCTGCTCGCGGGCCTCGCGGCCGCGCGCGCGCGCCGCTGCCACATCGACGGGGACGCGTCGCTGCGCAAACGGCCGATGGCGCGCGTGGCCGAGCCGCTGGCGCGCATGGGGGCGCGCGTCGTGCTCGCCAACGGCGGCACGCTCCCGGCCACGATCGAGGGCGGCGCGCTGCACGGGATTCGCTACGAGATGACGGTCCCGAGCGCACAGGTGAAATCGGCGGTGTTGATCGCGGGCGTGTTCGCGGAGGGGGAAACCACGGTGGTCGACCGCGTACCCACGCGCGACCACACCGAGATCATGCTGGCCGCGATGGGAGCGGACATCGCGCGCGAGGGCAACACCGTGCGCGTGCGCGGAGGCGTCCCCCTGGAAGGCGTGCACGTAACCGTTCCGGGTGACTTCTCGTCGGCGGCGTACTTTCTGGTCGCGACTATCTTGATTCCGGGGTCGCGCGTGCATTTGCCCTTCACCGGCGTCAATCCAAGGCGCGCGGGGCTATTGAACGTGCTCGAGCGCATGGGCGCGGCCTTCTCGATCGACGCACTGCACACCGGCATCAGCGAGCACGCGGGCGACCTGGCCACCGCACACGCGCCCCTGCACGGCGTCACCGTCGACGATCCGGCCGCGATCGCGTCCATCATCGACGAGATTCCGGTCTTGGCGGTGGCAGCCACGCAGGCCGAGGGGCGCACCGAGATCCGCGGCGCCGGAGAGCTGCGCCACAAGGAGTCGGATCGCATCGACGCCATCGCGCACAACCTGCGTGCGCTGGGCGCGTCGATCGAGACCTTCGACGACGGCTTCGCCGTCGAAGGGCCCACGCGATTGCGCGGGGCCGCGGTGTCGTCGTTCGGCGACCACCGTATCGCGATGTCGATGGCGGTGGCGGGGCTCGTCGCGGATGGACACACCGAGATCGACGATGCCTCCGTGGTCGAGATTTCGTATCCCAAGTTCTTCGCGGACCTGCGCACACTGATTCGATAGAGGAAGCAATGTCCGCTGAAACGAGAAGTCATTTGTTCGGATTGATCGGCGATCCCGTGGCGCACAGCCTCTCGCCGTTCATCATGAACCGCGCCTTCGACACCATGGGACTGGACGCGATCTATGTCGCGTTCGGGATCAAGCCGGAGCGCCTGGGCGTCTCGCTCGCCGGCCTCTCCGCGATGGGGGTGTCCGGCCTCAACGTGACCTATCCATATAAGGAGGAGATCCTGTACCACCTGGATGCCGTCTCGGCCGAGGTCGAGGTCATAAACGCCGTGAACACACTCGTCTACCTCGAAGACGAAATCCAGGGGTACAATACGGACGCCGTCGGCACCGCGAACGCGCTGGAGCATTTCGCCGGCGTGCAATTGGAAGGCGCGCGCGCGTTCGTGTACGGCATGGGCGGGTCGGCGCGCGCGGCGGCGTACGGATTGCTGGAGCGCGGCGCCGAGCGCATCGTGTTCGCCGCGCGCTCGGTGGAGAACGGACCGATGGTGCTCGAGCGATTCCAGTTCGCGTTCCCCGAGCAGCCGGTGAGCATCGTGGCACTCGACGAGGCGGGAGCATCGGCGCGCCGCGACGCGTTTCGCGAGGCGAACGTCGTGATCAACGCGACGCCGGTCGGGATGGCGGGCAACGCAGTCGGATCGCTGCTCGAGGATTCGGCGTGGATTCGACCCGAGCAGGTGTTCTTCGACTTCGTGTACCACCCCAAGCAGACGCTGTTCCTCGAGACCGCGCGCCGCGCGGGTGCCAAGACGCTGGGCGGCATCGCGCTACTGGTGGCGCAAGCCTCCGAGAGCTTTCGCATCTGGACCGACCACGGCTTCGACATCAAGGAGATGGCGGAAGCGGTGGAAGACTTCTCGAAGGCGGAGACGTCTCCGGGGCGGCGGGTCAACTGATGGGTATTCGATTTCTGACCGCGGGAGATTCACACGGCGAAGCGCTGGTCGGCATCGTGGAAGGTTTGCCGGCCGGATTGAAGCTCGACGAGCGCGTGATTCAGCGCGAGCTGGCGCGACGACGCAAATCGTACGGTCGCAGCAGCCGCCAGAAGATCGAGAAGGACGAAGTGTCGATCACGGGCGGACTGTGGAAGGGCAAGACCACGGGGGCGCCTATCGCGATCGTGCTTCCCAACCGCGCGCGCACCGTGAAGGGCAAGACCGGCGGCGGGCTGGAGACGGTGCCGCGCCCCGGCCACGCCGATTTCGCCGGTGTCATGAAGTACGGTTTCGACGAGATCCCCCCCGTCAGCGAGCGCGCCAGCGCGCGCAGCACCGCGATGCGGGTTGCGATCGGCGCGGTGGCAAAGGCGTTCCTCGGCGAGCTGGGCGTCGCAGCGATCGGGCACGTGCGCTCGATTGGTAGCATTGCTGCACGTGCTTCCACGCTTTCGCCCCGAGAGATTCGCAAGCGCGCCGAGCGCTCGCTGGTGTACTGCGCGGACGGGCGCGCGGGCCGGCGCATGATCGCGGAGATCCAGCGCGGCCGTACCGAAGGCAACTCGCTGGGCGGCTCGGTGGAAGTGATCGTCACCGGCCTCTTCCCCGGCATTGGCAGCCACGTCGAATGGGACCGTAAGCTCGACGCGCGCCTGGCCGGCGCGATGATGAGCATCCAGAGTGTGAAGGCGGTGGAGATCGGCGACGGGCTCTCGACCTATCGCGCGCGCGGTGTGGACGCGCACGACGCGATGCGCGTCGAGCGCGGGCGCGTGATTCGGCCGAGCAACCACGCGGGCGGGATCGAGGGCGGCATGACCAACGGCGAGGACGTGATCGTGCGTTTGTACGCGAAACCGATTCCCACCGCGCCGCGGCGTGCTCTCACCTTCGACCTGGAAACGCTCGAACCCACCGAGAGCCCGTACGTACGCTCCGATATTTGCGTCGTGCCCGTGCTGGCGGTGATCGCGGAAGCGGTGGCCTCGTGGGTGATCCTCGCGGCTATAATGGAGAAGCTCGGCGGCGATACCATCGACGACACGCTGGCCGCGAAGAAGCGCGTGGTTGCCGCGCTCTCGAAACGCCTATCTAGATGAGCACGCCTCCGATCGTCATTCTGTGCGGCTTCATGGCCACCGGCAAGACCACCGTCGGCCGCGCGCTGGCCGAGATGCTGGGCGTTCCCTTCGTCGACACCGACGCGCTGGTCGAAGCGCGCGCGGGTACCTCCATCGCGGAGATCTTCGCCCGCGAAGGCGAGGCGCGCTTTCGCGACCTCGAAGCCGAGGTGTGCGCGGCGCTTTCGTTTCCCCACGACGCGTCGGGCGGAGCGAGCGGAGCGGTGATCGCGACCGGCGGAGGCGCGCTTCTGCGCGACGAGACGTTCAAACGTTTGCAGGCGCTCGGGACGCTGGTGCTGCTGGAAGCCACTCTGGATGAAGTGTTACGGCGCGCAGCGACCATGGGCCCGCGACCGATGCTTGCGTCGATGGATGACGCGGCCGCGGCACG
Source organism: Candidatus Latescibacterota bacterium (assembly GCA_022615275.1). Classification (GTDB taxonomy): domain Bacteria; phylum Krumholzibacteriota; class Krumholzibacteriia; order WVZY01; family JAKEHA01; genus JAKEHA01. The sequence goes on along the minus strand of JAKEHA010000066.1, from coordinate 3,666 downwards.
CACGCACGCGCAGCGCTTGCACGACGAGCGCCGCCCCGCGTACCACCGAATCGACCGGCGCGTCGACACCACGCGCCGGCGCGCGGAGGAGGCCGCCTTCGAGATCGCCGAGCAGCTGCGTCGCGCACCCGATCGCGGGACGGTGCTGCACATGCGGGCCGGTGCCCGTCCCGTCCCCGGACGCGACCCGCGACCCGGCGAAGACGGACTCACGCGCATCGTCGTCGGGCGCGGAACGCTCGCGCGCCTCGGCGAATGGATGCGCGATTCCGGCCTCGCCGGACCCGCGTTCGTGCTCGTCTCGCGAACCGTCGCCGGACACCACGGCGCCGCGGCGAAGGCGGCCCTCGAAAAGGCCGGGCTTCGCAACAAGTTCATCGAAATCGACGACAGCGAGAATGCAAAGACCTTCGAGCAGGCGGAAGGCCTGCTCTACGAATTGGTCGACGCCGGCGCGACACGCGACGGCACGGTGATCGCATTGGGCGGTGGCGTCACCGGCGACGTGGCCGGCTTCGTCGCGGCGACGTACATGCGCGGGCTTCCGTTGGTGCAAGTACCCACCACGTTGCTCGCGCAGGTGGACTCCAGCATCGGCGGGAAAGTCGGCGTCAATCATCCGCGCGCGAAGAACCTGCTCGGTGCCGTATACCAGCCCCAGCTCGTACTCTCCGACGTCGACGTGCTCGCCACCCTTCCCGACCGCGAAGTGTCGAGCGGCATGGCCGAAGTGATCAAAACCGCCATCGTCGGCTCGCCCGAACTGTTCGCGCGCCTCGAAAAGGCCGGCAAGAAGGTACCACTGCGCGACGGTGCGTTCCTCGAGGAGTGCGTGACCGCGTGCGCGCGCGTCAAGGCGCGCGTCGTGGAAGAGGACCCGTACGAGCAGGGCCCGCGTCGCGTGCTGAACCTCGGCCACACCGTCGGACACGCGCTCGAAGCCGCACTCGGGTACGGCGTTCTCACCCACGGCGAGGCCGTAGCGATCGGGATGTTGGCGGCGCTGCGCCTTTCTGTGAAACGTAAGCTCGCCGCCGCTTCGTTCGAGACCACCGCGCGCCGCATCATCGAAGCGTGCGGATTGCGCACGCGCGTGAGCGAGGTCGGGGACGATTTGTTGCAGGCGATGAGCCTCGACAAGAAGCGTCGCGCGAGCGGGTTCTCGTTCGTGTTGCCGGCCGCTCCCGGCGACGTGCGCATCATGGACGACGTCACCGAGCAAGAGATCGTGGCCGCGTTCAATTCCACCCAGAAAGGATGACCATGACGATCCTCGTCATTCATGGACCCAATCTCAATCTCCTGGGAACGCGCGAGCCCGAGATCTACGGCAAGAAGACCCTGAAGGAGATCGACGCGCTGATCGTCGCGCACGGTCGCAAGCTGGGTGTAGAGGTCAGGACGACGCAGGCCAACCACGAGGGCGTCATCATCGACCTCATTCAGACCGCCGCGGCCGACGGGGTCGACGCGATCGTGTTGAACCCAGGGGCGTACTCGCACACCAGCGTCGCCATCGCGGACGCGATACGGTCCGTCAAGACCCCCGTGATCGAAGTCCACCTGACCAACGTCTTCGCGCGCGGCGGCGACCGGACTAGGTTGGTCACGGCCACCAACGCGAAGGGGGTCTTACTCGGCTTCGGGTTCGAAAGCTACTTGCTAGGCCTCGAGGCGGCGGCCAGGGTTGCGATACCACGTCGCAGGGCGTCGCCGCGACGCCGGTCACGGTCGAGGAAGTAGGAGGATCTATAACTTCGCGGCGATATTGAGGCGCTTGAGCTTGGCAATGAGCGTGGTGCGCGGGACCCCGATCGATTCGGCCGTGCGTAGGTGATTCCAGTCGTTCCGGTCGAGCGCGTGGAGGATGAGGCGGCGCTCGAACTGCTCCACGCTTCTTTCCAGCAGGCCGTCCGTTCCCCGCTTCTTGTTTTGCAAGTACTCCTGGATATGTTCGGAGAGCATTCCGAAGCGAACCAGGTCGCCCCGTCCAATTAGCGAGACTACACGCAGTATCTCGTTGAAGAGCTCTCGGACGTTCCCCGGCCAATCGTAGAGCTCGAGGGCCTCCATCGCCTTGACGTCGATCTCGATGTAACGATCAGCGATCCCGTTCATCTGCGCGCAATCGCGAAGGAAGTGTCGCACCATGAGCTGGATGTCGCTCGTGCGCATGCGGAGCGGAGGGACCGTCAAACGCAGCGGCGCGATTCTATAGTAGAGATCGCGACGGAACTTCCCACGCTCGACTTCTTTTGCAAGATCGACGTTGGTGGCCGAGATCACACGGACATCGGCTTTGCGCATCGTCGATTCACCCAGGCGACGGTATTCGCCGTTCTCCAAAAGGCGCAGCAGCTTGACCTGCAGCTCTTCGCCCATCTCGCCGATCTCGTCGAGGAAGAGCGTGCCGCCACGCGCGGTGTCGATGAATCCTTGGCGATCGCTCCCCGCATCGGTGAAGGCGCCCTTCACGTGCCCGAAGAGTTCGCTCTCGAGCAAAGACACAGACATTCCGCCCGCATTGACCGCGACGAACGGACCGTCTTTGCGCCTGCTCGCGCCGTGGATGGCGCGCGCAAAAAGCTCCTTGCCGACACCAGTCTCGCCTTCCAAGAGTATCGGCGCGACGGAACCCGCCGCCTTCTCGGCGTTCTTGATCACCTTGATCATGCCAGGGTCGATGGTGAGGATCTCTTTGAACGATCCGCGTGGGTGACGAACGCGCGCGAGCTCTTCCGGTGTCGGCGGCGCGTGGCGCTCGTCCTCGTCTTCGATCAGGCGCGCGAGGACTTCGGAGCTGGCGTACAGTATCTCCATTTGGCGCGGCGTCACCGGAGTGGCCTGGTCAAAGCACGTGCAGAACGCGTACAACTCGCGTGGCTTGTCTTTTCCGTTGGTAGGCGGCGCGACGTAACACGGTACGGCAACCACTGTCTTGCTCTTGTGCGATGTCAGTACCTGGGCGTCGGTTTCGAGGCCGAGAAACGGCTTCTTCGTGGGCGTGTCGAGGCGCCGAACAAGTTCCTTCGCTTCGTTGACGGCGATGTTGTACGTGAGCGGGACGCTGAAACCACCCCCCTTGCGGCCGATCACGAAGAGACTCACCCCTCCGACGCTCTGCGCGATCTGGTACGCGAGATCGGGCTTCATCTCCGCGATCGGGAAGCGCGCGTCTTCATAGACGCGGCAGATGGTCTTTAGCGTCTCGGCCTCTCTTACACTGGAGCGCGTGATGGCTTGCTGGAGATCGTTCGAGGAGTGTTTGATTGCAACCTCCACGCGATCACGATCGATCCCTTCGAGGCTATCGCGAAGCCCGGTCGCCTCGGCGAGCCACGTGGTCGCTTCGCTGAAGCGTTCCTGGGGCGCCAGCGTGTCAACGAGGGCCACGGCGATGAGGGCCTGGTAGTAATCGAGATCCAGCTTCTTTGCGAGCTGACGGGCTTCGAGGAAAGCGATTTCGGCATCGTCGGGCTTGCCGTTCTTCGCGAGGAACTTGCCTTGGGCGCAAAGAGTGCGCATAAGCTCGTAGCATTCATGGATGTTCTTTAGGCCATTGACGGCGGCGCGGAAGCATGCCGCGGCGCGCTTGACGTTTCCTTGAGCCGCGTAGACTTCTCCGAGAACTCTGGTCGCGGCGCCGAGTTCGTAGCGGTCGCCGAT
>JAKEHA010000340.1 GCA_022615275.1 Candidatus Latescibacterota bacterium | reverse complement strand
CGTTGAGCTCGGAGAACGCGTTGCATATCTCGAAGCCCCCCACGTAGCCCTCGAAGCGCTCGACCAGTCCCGGCACCGAGCGGTGGTCCTTGGCCAGCGGCGAGAGCTCCTTGGGATAGTCGTATATGAACGTGGGTTCCTGGAGATCGGGCTCGACCAGGGCGCCGAAGACCTCGTCGATGATGGACGCGGCCGATGCGCCCTTCTCGACGTGCACTCCGAGCTCCTTCGCGTGCGCCGCGAGCGTCTTCTCGTCCACGCCGAAGAACTCCATGCCCGTCTTCTCGCGCAACGCGTCGAAGAAGCGCACGCGCTTCCACGGACGCACGAAGTCCATGACGCGGCCGCCGTAAGTCGCCTTCCCGTCGGGGGTCAGCGCGCGCGCGACGTCCGCGATCATTCGTTCCGTCATGCCCATGAAGTCCATGTAGTCGAGATAGGCGGCGTAGCACTCCATCATGGTGAACTCGGGATTGTGGGAGCGATCGATGCCCTCGTTGCGAAAGTCCTTGGAGAACTCGAATACGCGCTCGAATCCCCCCACCAGGAGCCGCTTCAAGTAGAGCTCGTTGGCGATGCGCAAGTAGAGCGTCATGTCGAGGGCGTTGTGGTGGGTCACGAATGGACGCGCCGTGGCTCCGCCGTGGAGCGGCTGCAGCACCGGTGTTTCCACCTCGAGGAATCCCTCGGCCAAAAGAAAGCGCCGCATGGTCTCGACCAGTCGCGAGCGCTTGATGAAGACCTCGCGCACTTCCGGATTGACGACCAGGTCGACGTAGCGCTGGCGGTAGCGGATTTCCTTGTCGGTCAGCCCGTGCCACTTTTCGGGCAGCGGGCGAATAGACTTGGCAAGCACCTCGAACGACTCGACCTTGAGCGTGAGTTCGTCGGTCTTGGTGCGGAACATCGTTCCCGCGACACCCAGGATGTCGCCCACTTCGACGCGTTCGAAGCGCGCGAACGTCGCTTCGCCGAGATCGTCGCGGCGCACGTAGAACTGGATGCGCCCGCTCGCGTCTTCGACGTGACCGAAGACGGTCTTGCCGTGCCCGCGCAGCGCCATCACGCGCCCCGCCACCCGCACCGCCGTGCCCGCCTGCGCCAACGCCTTTTCGTTCGCGCGCACGTCGGCCACCGTGTACGTCACCGCGAAGCGGTACGGGTACGGATTGACGCCGTCTTCGCGCAGCGCCTCGAGCTTCTCGATACGCGTCGCGCGCAGCTTCTCGAAGCCGTGCAGGCCCTCTTCTTGTTCCTTCTCGTCCGCCATGCTTCCTTAGCCCGTGAACTTGTGCAGGTAGGCCTCGATGAGTGCGTCCAGGTCGCCGTCCAAGACGCCGTGGACGTCGCTGGTCTGAAAGTCGGTGCGATGGTCCTTCACCATCGTGTACGGGTGCACCACGTAGGAGCGAATCTGGCTGCCCCACGCGATGTCCTTCTGGCCCTCCATCAGCTTGTCCTTGCGCGCCTTCTCTTCCTCGAGCTTCAACGCGTAGAGACGCGCGCGCAGGATCTTCATGGCGTTGTCGCGGTTGCGGTGCTGCGAGCGCTCGTTCTGCGACTGCACGACGATCCCGCTGGGAATGTGCGTGATGCGCACCGCACTGTCGGTCTTGTTGACGTGCTGGCCGCCCGCGCTGCTCGCGCGGTAGGTGTCGACGCGCAGGTCGTCGTCCTTGATCTCGACCTCGATGTTGTCCTCGACTTCCGGGTACACGAACACGGACGCGAACGAGGTGTGGCGGCGGTGCGCCGAGTCGAAGGGCGACAACCGCACCAGGCGGTGCACGCCGCTCTCCGCCTTGAGGCGGCCGAACGCGAACGGTCCCTTCGCCTCCAGCGACGCCCCCTTGATGCCCGCCTCTTCGCCCGGCGACGAATCCAGCACCGAGACCTGGAACCCGTGGCGTTCGCAAAAGCGAGTGTACATGCGCATCAGCATCTCGGCCCAGTCCATCGACTCGGTACCGCCCGCGCCCGAGTGAACACTAATGATGGCGTTGCGCGCGTCGTCCGGGGACGCGAACAGCGTCGCCGTCTCCTGCTCGGACAGCTCGCCGTCGAGCGCGTCGAGCTCCTTGGCCAGGTCCGCGAGCACCGACGCGTCGTCCTCATCGCGCGCCATCTCCAAAAGCCCGGTCGCATCCGCGATGCGCGCTTCCAGCGCGCGCAGCGGTTCCAGGCGCGCGCGCAGGGTCTTGGCCTCCCGCACCGCGTCGTCGGATGTCTTCTTGTCGGACCAGAAGTCCGGGTCGTTCATGCGCGCGTCGAGATCGGAGAGGCGCGCCTCGAGGGCGGGAACGTCAAAGATGCTCCTTGAGCTTGCGGGTCCGCTCGGTGAGAGCGTTGAGGTGGTCGACGACTTCGTGCACGGCTTTCATTCAGATCTCTTTCGGTGACTACCCACGCGCCATCGCGGCCTCGACGCGGGCGTCGACGTCCGCGAGCACGGCGCTCAATTCCCGCCCAGTATCGACCACGGCATCGGCTTTGTAAAAGTGTTTTTCCATGCCCTCCTGGCGGTCCAGACGGGCGTGCACCTCGTCCTCGCTCCAGCCGCCCTTGCCCAGGAGCCGGCGCATGCGCACGGCGCGGTCGCAGGTGAGCGCGATCGTGAGATCGAGGCCGAAGGGCATGGGAACCTCCAGGATCAGAGCCGCGTCCACCACCACCAGCGGTGCCCCGTCGACGCGCGCGCGCACGACCGCCTCCGCGCAGCGCGCGACCACGGCCGGGTGGACGATGGCGTTTAGCGTCGTGAGCGCGGCCGGATCCCCGAAGGCGACGCGTCCCAGACGCCGGCGGTCGATGCGGCTGCTCGCGTCGAACACCTCGCCGCCGAAGGCGTCCCGGATCCTCGCGATGACGCTCGCGTCGCCGGAGAGAACGTCGTGCGCGACGCGGTCGCCGTCGACGTGCACGCCCCCGAAGCGCTGCGCCAGGTGCGCGGCGACGGTCGACTTGCCGCTGCCCGAGGCACCGGCGATTCCCATCACGAACGTGCGGTCGCGTCTGCCCATGCGTTCCCTCCTAGTGCGCTTCCAGCCAGTTGGCACCCGTGCCCATGTCCACCTTGAGCGGCACCGCCAGCGCGATGGCGCTCTCCATGGCGGCGCGCACCATCTCCTGTGCACGCGCGAGCTCGCGCTCGGGCACGTCGAGGAGCAGCTCGTCGTGCACCTGCAGAATCATGCGCGTCTCCATGCCCGCCTCCACGAGGTCGCGGCGAATGCGCAGCATCGCGAGCTTGATGATGTCGGCCGCGGTGCCCTGCACGGGCGTGTTGACGGCCACGCGCTCGGAGAAGGCGCGCAGGCCCGGATTGGTGCTCTCGATGTCCGGAAGCCGCCGCACGCGCCCCAACAGCGTCGACACCGCCTGGTCGCGGCGCGCGCGCGCGATGGTGTCGTCGATGAAACGTTTCACACCGGGATATGAGCGAAAATAATCGTCGATGAAGCGGCGCGCCTCGGCCACCTCGATCCCCAACGACTGGGCCAGCCCGCGCGCACCCATGCCGTACACGATGCCGAAGTTGACCACCTTGGCGCGGTCGCGCATCTCGGGTGTCACCGCCTGTGGATCCACCTTGAGCACGCGCGCCGCGGTGGCACGGTGGACGTCGGCTCCTTCGCGGAAGGCCTGGATCAGCGCCTGATCGCCGGAGAGATGGGCGAGGATGCGCAGCTCGATCTGCGAGTAGTCGGCGTCGAGCAGCACCCAGCCCTTCGCCCGCGCAACGAACGCGCGCCGTATCTCGCGCCCTTCCGCGGTGCGAATGGGGATGTTCTGCAGGTTCGGGTCCGAGCTCGACAACCGCCCCGTCGTCGCCACCGCTTGATTGTACGACGTGTGCACGCGCCCGGTCTCGGGGTGGACCAGCTTCGGCAGCGTGTCGACGTAGGTGCTCTTGAGCTTCACCAATTGCCGCCACTCGAGCAGCATGTTGACCACTGCGTGACTGCCCGCGAGCGATTCCAGCACGTCGGCGTCGGTCGAGAAGCCGGTCTTGGTGCGTCGCGCGGGCTGCAGTCCCAGGCGATCGAAGAGGATCTCGCGCAGCTTGGGAGTCGATGCCGGGTTGAAGCGCTCGCCCACCGTCCGATAGATCGACTCTTCCAGATTGGAAATGCGCGCGCCGAAGGTCCGCGACAACTCCTCGAGAAACGCGACGTCCACGCGCACGCCCGTCGTCTCCATCTCGGTCAAGACCTCCGAGAGCGGCATCTCGACCTGGTAGAACAAGCGCCGCGCCTCCGAGGCCTCCAGCATGGGGGCGAACACCTGCTTCACGCGCAGCGTGTAATCGGCGTCCTCGCACGCGTACTCGGCCACGCGCTCCAGCGCAACGCGGCGAATGTCCTTCGCGCGCACGCGCTTGTCGAAGAGATCCTCGAACGCGATCATGCGGTGGTCGCACCAGTCGAGTGCGAGCGCATCCAGGCCGTGGCTCTTGCGCGCGGGGTCCAGCGTGTAGGACGCCAGCATGGTGTCGAACGCGATTCCACGCAGCGGCAGGCCCGCGCGCGCGAGCACGATGGCGTCGAACTTGATGTTCTGGCCCACCTTGGCCGGGCGTTGGGCCGCGAGCACGGGTGCCAGCGCGGCGCGCACGGCCTCGAGTTCGAGCCCGGGCGCGTGCGAGGCCGGCAAGAGGCCGGGCAGCGTGGCCGACGACCCGTCGTCGATCTCGCTCGCGACGGGGACGTAAACCGCCTCCCCCGGCGAGGTCGCGATGGCGATGCCCGCGAGGGTGGCGCGCATCGGATCCAGGCCCGACGTCTCCACGTCCACCGCGATTTCGTTGCGCGCGGCGAGGTCGCGGGCTAGTGACGCCAGCGACGTAGCGTCGGCGATCGCGCGGTAACGCGTCGCGACCCCGGGAGTGCGTGCCGGCTCCGTCGTGCGCTCGGGCGGGTCCGACTCGCGCGGGCGCGCTACCGGCGGCGCTTTCGCGCCGAACACTTGGTCGTGCATGCGCTTGAACTCGAGCTCGCGCAGGATCTTTGCGAAGGCGGGTGTCCGGTGGTCGCCGCGCGCGAGATCCAAGAGCGACACGTCCACGGGAACGTCGTCGCGCAGCCGCACCAGTTCGCGCGACTCGTAGGCGGCTTCCTTACCCTCCTGCAAGCGTGCGCGCACCGACGGTTTTTCGATCTCGTCCAGGCGCCGGTAGATCTCGTCCAGCGATCCGAAGCGCTGCAGCAGCTCGGTCGCGGTCTTCTCGCCGATGCCGCGCACGCCGGGCACGTTGTCGCTCGTGTCCCCCACCAGTGCGAGGTAGTCGATGAACTGATCGGCGCGCAGGCCCGTCGCTTCCTCCAGGCCCCCGGCGTCCAGCTCGTTCTCGAGCACGGCGCCCTTGCCGGGGCGGATCACGTGCACGCGCTCGTCGATCAATTGCAGGAGATCCTTGTCGCCGGAGACGATCGCCACCGGAACACGGTCGCGAAAGCGATGCGCCAAGGTGGCGATGATATCGTCGGCTTCGTAGCCGGCCACCTGCAAGCGCGGGATCCCCATCGCGTCCACCGCTTCGAAGATGATCGGGAGCTGGCGAATCAACCCGTCGGGCATCTTGGGCCGGTGCGCCTTGTAGGCTTCGAAGCGCTCGTGGCGGAAGGTCGGCTCGAGGCTGTCGAACGCCACCGCCAGATGCTCGGGCTTGTGTTTGACGATGATGGAGAGGAGCGTGTTGACGAAGCCGTACACCGCGCCCGTTTCTTCGCCGCGCGAATTCGACAGCGGGGTGCCCGCGAACGCGAAAAACGCGCGGTACGCGAGCGCGTGGCCGTCGACGAGAAAGAGTGCCACGGCGCTAGGCCCGCGCGTAGAGGCGGTGGTGTGCGACGTAGCGGGCCACCGCCGGCGCGAGCCCGTCGACGGCGGCCTCGCCCTGTGAGAGCCGCGCGCGGATTTCCGTGGAGGAAACATCGACCACGGGCGATTCGAAGACGACCAGCGAGGCCTCGCGTCCCTCGGGCGCGCGCACCGTCTCGGCGCCGCGCGGAAACACGACCAGGGTCGCGAGGCGCATCACCTCGGCCGGATCGCGCCACGTGGACAACTCCGCCAGGCTGTCGGCACCCAGGATGAAATACAAGTCCGCGGAGGTGCGTTCCCGGCATGCGTGCAAGAGGTCCACCGTGTACGAGGTGGCGTGCGACTCTTCGATGGTGGTCACCGCGGTGCGCGCTTCGCCTGCGATGGCCAGCTCGAGCATGGCGCGGCGATGCGCGTAGGGGGTCGTTTCCGCGTCGGACTTGTGGGGCGGATGCGGGGCCGGAGAGAAGAACACGCGGTCGAGCGCGAGCGCGTCGCGAGCCACGACCGCCATGCGCGTGTGCCCGAGGTGCGGCGGGTCGAAGGTCCCGCCGAGAATCCCGATGCGATTCCCCCGCCAGTCTTCGCTTGCGTCCACCGTCATGGGCGCGCCTCTTTGATGCGACGTTCGGCTTCTTTCTTCTGTGGAAGGTCGCCCGGGTAGGCGATGACCTGCGTAAACTGCTGGATCGCTCCCTCCGTGTCGCCCCGGTCGACCAGGATCTGCCCCTTCAGGAGCAGCGCCTCCGCCCAGTACTCGTTGTCGGGGTACTCGCGAATGATCTTCTCGCAATAGACCAACGCCGCCTTGGGCTCGCGCTGGCGATAGTACCACTTCGCCGCGCTGTACGCCTTCTGGGCGAGACGCGCATGGATCTCGCGCACGTAGATGCGCGCTTCGGAGGCGCGCGGGCTGTCGGGGTAGATTTGCAGAAATTGGTTGAAGCGGCTCAAGGCCTCGTTGGCTTTTTGCTGGTCGCGCGGATACTTGGGCGCTTCGCGCCAGTTGCACACGCCCATCTGGAAGAGGGCGTCGTCGACCCACTCGCTGTATCCGTAGTTGCTGACCAAGATCTGGTACTCCACCGCCGCCAGCGCGTACTCGCGGGCCTGGAAGTGACTTTCGGCCAGCTGGTACTGCGCGTAATCGGCGCGGTCGTGGCCCGGGTAGCGGTCGAGGAATTGCGTGTAGAGCGCGATCGCCTCCCTTTCCTTGCCGCGCTTGTGATAATCGTCGGCGCGCTCGAGTACGCCCGCGGGCGTGGCCGGCACCTTGGGCATCCCGCCCACGCACCCCGCGACCGCGACCAACGCGAGGGCGACTCCCGCACGTCGCAACACCCGCGCCGCCGGCCGCGCGCTCAACGCAACCCCGCCGCCTGCAACGCCTCGATACGCGCACGCGCCCGCTCGACGACGTTGCCGGAATCCCCGCGGTCGTTCTCGATGACCTCGCGGTACGCCGCGTACGCGCGACCGCTGTCGCCCATGCGCTCGTAGGCTTCGCCCAACACCAAGCGTCCCTTCTGCTGCAGCGATCGATTCTTGGTGCGATCGACCAGCGCTTGCGCGACCTCGACCGCCTCTTCCAGGTCGCCGGCCTCGAGCGCCTTTTGCGCCTCCGCGTAGGAGATGTCGTCGAGTCGCACCCACGCCTGGCGCGCGACGTCGCCGCGCGGGTACCGCTTGACCAGGTTCTCCATGGTCTTGCGCGCGTCCGCGGGCCGATCGAGGAAGGCGTAGCACTCGGCCAGGCGCGAGAGCGCGTCCTCGCACGCGGCCGTGTCGGGGAAGAGGCGAACCGCGGCCTCGTACATACCGGCCGCCTCCGGGTAGCGGCGCTCGTTGAAGTACACGTCGCCCACCGCGAAGCGCTTCTTGCCCAAGTCCAGCGCGGGGTCGAGCTCCGACGCCTTCGCCAACTCGCGCGCCGCGGTGGCATCGAGCTTCGCGGCCTGGCCGCGTTCCCACAGGAACGCGGATGCCTTGCGTGCCGCGTCGCCGTCGATCGCGACCGCGCGGTCGATCGCGCCGAAGCCCTCGTGCAAACGGCCGCGCGCGACCAGGGCCATTCCATAATAGAGGTGAACCCCCGCGCTGCTCGAGTCGGAGCGCAGCGCGTGGCGTCCCAGGGCCACCACCTCTTCGTAATCGCCCTTGTCGAAGGTACGGTGCATCTCGCCCACCACGCCGCGCTCGCCGCACGCGGGCAGCCCGGCCGCGAGCAACGCGATCCCGAGCGGAATCGCCGCCAAGCGAAGCCTGCCGCGCGCGTTAGTTGTCACTCTGGTTGGAAAAGAAGAGATAGATCAACCCGACGATGATGCCGGTGACGAATACGGGCTCCGCGTACTTGCCCCAACCGCTCCCCGGCAATACCGGCCGCGCAAACTGATACGTGCCTTGCTCGACGCGCGCCGAGTCGTCGTAATCGAACTCGTCCGTGCTCTCGCGCGCCGCCTCGCCCACCCACAACACCTCTCCCGAGGCGCCCTCGGTCACCGTCGCGTGCACGCGCACGTCCGCGCGCCGCTTGATGCGCTTGCCGCCGACCAAATGCGAGCGGTACACATCGGGATAGGCGATGGCGAACGTCACGTTCTGGAACGTCAGCACGACGCCGCTCGGCGACGGCGTCGGCGCCGCCGAGTCCGTCGCCGCCGCGGCCGGCATGGTATCGGTGAGCGACGGGTTGGTGCCTCCCACCGCCGAAGTCGAGGGGGCGATGGTGGTGGCACCACGCGAGGTGAGCACGTCGGTGAATACGTTGCCGACGAACACGTAATCCTCGCCGCTCGCGAAGGGGCGCAGTTCGATGACCCGCCCGCCCAGCTCGGGACCGAACTTCGCGTACAACTCTTCCGCGATTTCCGAGGTCATGCGCTCGAGCAAATCCAAATTGCTCGGCGCGGGGTCGGCCGCGCGCACGCTCGCCGTCGAGAACACCAGCGCGACCATGGTCGCGCCGGCGGTGGCTTGGAACGCGCGCCGCCGCCATCCCTGTCGAATACTCCAACGCACGTTGTCCACTCCTCAATCAGGGCTCGGTTACTTCGACTCCGCGCCGATCAGGGACGACGCGCGCAAACAAATCGAACACATCGGTGTCGGTGACGCGCGCGTCGACGAACTCGCCCGCGCGGGTCGCACCCGTCAGGTACACTTCTCCGTCGATCTCGAGGGCCTGCCCGTAGAAACGCCCCGCGAAGCGACCTGCCCCCATCTCGTCGTCCTCGCGATCCACCAGCACCCGCAGCACGCGGTCGCGGAAGCGGGCGCGCGACGCGAAGGAAGCGGCTTCCTGGATCGCGGCCAGCTCGCTCGCGCGGTCGGCCGTGATCGCGGGCGGCACGGCGGCGCCGAACGACGCAGCTTTCGTGCCCGGCTCCGGAGAATACGGAAACACCCCCAAAGAATCAAACGCGAAATCCCGCACGAACGCCCGCAAGTCCTCGAACTCGTCGTCGGTTTCACCCGGGAACCCCACGATGATCTCGCTGCGAATCACCGCGTCCGGAAACGCGTCGCGAATGCCCGTCACCAAATGCTCGACGTGCTCGCGCGTGTACGAGCGCTGCATGGAATCCAGTAGACGCGTCGACGCGTGCTGCACGGGCATCTCCAGGTACCGGCACACCTGTTCGTGCTCGAACAGGCGCGCGACGTAGTCCACGTCCAGTCCGGCGGGATGGATGTAGAAGATGCGGATCCACTCCACGCCGGTGCGCGCGAGGCGGTCGACCAGGTCGTGGAAGCGCGCGCCCGCGGGGTCGCGGTACGACACGATGTCCTGCGCGAGCAGCGTCACTTCGCGGACACCCCGGGCCACCAGGCCGTCGACTTCGCGCACGATGGAATCCGCCGAGCGCGACTCCTGGCGGCCGCGAATGACGGGGATCGCGCAGAAGGTGCACTTGCGGTTGCACCCTTCGGCCACCTTGACGTAGGCGGTGTGCGCGGGCGTCAACAGCTCCCGCTCTTCGAAGGCGGCGAAACGGCTCTCGTCGCCGCGCGCGATCGAGCGCACCACGGGCGAGGCCGCGCGCCACGCCGCCACCAACTCGGGCAGCCGGGCGTGCGCGCCCGTGGGCAGGAAGTGATCGACCCACGGCAGCGAGGCTTCCAGGTCTTCGCCGCGGTGCTTGGGCAGGCAGCCCATCAACACGAGGCGCTTCGACCCGTGCTTGAAGCGG
>JAKEHA010000339.1 GCA_022615275.1 Candidatus Latescibacterota bacterium | reverse complement strand
AGGGTGTCTCCGCCGACGAAGTACGCCTCACGGCGCCGCACGGCATCGAACTCGACGCGCAGGGCAACCTGTGGATATCGGACACGCTGAACCAGGTGATTCGCATCTACTATCGCTAGCGGCGCATTCTAGAGCCCGCGTTCTTCTTGAAGGGCGCGCTTGCCGGTTCGGCGGGCGCGCCCTTAGTATTTCCCCCATGGTGTTCAATCGTGTCACCCCGAAGCTCGTCGAGCGTTTGCGCGCCGCCGTCGGCGCCGATTGCGTGCACGTCGACGACGAGTCGCTCCTCCTCCACGCCTCCGACGAGACCGAAGACTTCGTGTTTCGTCCCGAAGTCGTCGTCGTGCCGCGCGCCGCGGACGCGGTGGCGCACGTCATGCGGCTCGCCACCGAGTATCGCGTGCCGGTGACACCGCGCGGCGCGGGCACGGGACTCTCCGGCGGCGCGCTGCCCGTGCACGGCGGCATCGTGCTCGCGACCAAGAATCTCGGCCGCATCCTCGAGATCGACCGCGAGAACCTGATGGCGGTGGTCGAGCCGGGAGTCATCACGCAGGTCTTTCAAGAAGCCGTCGAAGCGGTGGGGTTGTTCTATCCCGTCGACCCCGCGAGCCGCGGGAGCTGCTTTCTGGGCGGCAACCTGGCCGAGTGCTCGGGCGGGCCGCGCGCGGTCAAGTACGGCGTCACCAAGGACTTCGTCACCGGCATCGAAGCCGTGCTTCCGGACGGGACACTCGTCCACCACGGCGGCAAGCTTTTGAAGAACGTCACCGGATACAACCTGACCCAGTTGATCGTCGGCTCCGAAGGCACGCTCGCGATCGTCACCAAGATCTACCTGCGACTCTTGCCGCTTCCCAATCACCGCGTCATGCTTCTCGCCCCCTTCAAATCGCTCGAGGAGCCCGCGCGCGCCGTACCCGCCATCATGCACGCGGGTGTGGTGCCGTCGGTGCTGGAGTTCATGGAGCGCGACGCGGTCGAGATCACCGAGCGCCACCTCGGGAAGTCATTCCCGCACGCCGAGGCGGCCGCGCACCTCATGATCGAGCTGGACGGCAACGACGAGGGTGTCATCGCGCGCGAAGCCGAGCGCGTCGCGGAGATCGTGCTGGCACACGGCGCCACCGACGTCCTCTTGGCCGACACCGACGCCAAGATGGGCGGGCTGTGGGCGATGCGGCGCGCGTTCGGCGCGGCCGTCAAGTCGGAGTCGGTCTACAAGGAAGAGGACACGGTGGTCCCGCGCAACCAACTGGTGGCACTCGTCAAGGGTGTGAAGGAGATCGCCGCGCGCCACGGGCTGCGCACGGTGTGCTACGGACACGCCGGCGACGGCAACCTGCACGTCAACATTCTCAAGATGGACATGTCCGAGGAACGTTGGAACACGGCCCTCGACCCGGCTATTCGGGAGATCTTCGCCTTGACGGTGACGCTCGGCGGGCTCATCTCGGGCGAGCACGGGATCGGTTACGTGCAGAAGGACTACATGCCCATCGCCTACACGAGCGAAGAGATCGCGCTCATGCGCGCGATCAAGCGCGCGTTCGACCCGATGGGAATCCTGAATCCGGGCAAGCTCTTGCCGTCGGCGGGCGCCGACTAGCCGCGACTAGTAGATCGCTTCGCTGATGGGGCTCTTGTCCGCGGGCTGGTTCTTCATCAGGTAGTCGATGTCGAGGATCTTGACCGGCCCCTCGAAGTACGCGTCCGTGATCTTGCCGGTGTCCATGCGAATCGCGTCGCACGGACAGGCCTCCACGCACATGCCGCAGTAGACGCACTGCAAGATGTCGATGTCGAAGCGGATCGGGTACTTCTCCACACCGTCGTGGCCGGTGTCCGCGCCCGTGATCTCGATGCAGTTGGCCGGGCACGCGGTCGCGCAGCAGTTGCACGCGACGCAACGCGGGGTCCCGTCGGGGCGGTGCATCAGTCGGTGCTCGCCGCGAAACGTGGCCGGCAGCGGCTTGGGCTGTTCGGGCCACTGGTAGGTGATCCCGACGCGGTTCTCGCGCAGGTCCACCATGTTCTTGATCAGATGCGCGATGGTGATGACCAAGCCGCGAAAGACCTCGCCCAGGTAGGTTCTCTCCCACCAGGAGCGGGGCTGATCGAGGGCCGGTGTGACGACGCGCGTGGCCATGGGACGATCAAATGTACCGGAACCACGTAGATTGTCAAGGGCGACCCCGCGTGCCCGGGGGCGAGCACCGAGGGTTCCCGACGCGAACTTCCGCAGCGAGCCAAGATTGCGAATAGGACGCGAGCGAGGACCTGAGAGCGGAGGGAAGCCCTCGGCGCGAGCGGTTACGACGAGCGTGCGTTTTGACGATCCCGCGCCGAGTCGTTATGATGCCGGGGTCACGCCAACGACAGGAGTCTCATGAGCGAGAACCGCGAAGTCTTGGAAGCCGACATTCTGTTCGTCGGGGCTGGGGCCGCCTCGCTCGCAGGGGCGCTCCGCCTCCATCAATTGATCGAGGCGCACAACGCGCGCGTCGCGCAGACCGGGCAGGGTTCGGCCCTATCCCCCATGATCGCCGTGGTCGAAAAGGGCAGCGAGGTGGGCGCGCACTCGCTCTCGGGTGCGGTGCTCGATCCCATCGCGCTGCGCGAGCTCATCCCCGACTACGAAGCCAAGGGCTGCCCGATCGAGAAGAAGGTCGAAGCCGAGGACGTCTACTTTCTCACGTCGAAGCGCGCGCTGCGCTTCCCCGTGACTCCACCGCCGCTTCGCAACCACGGCCTCCCCATCGTCGCACTCGCGCGCTTCAACCGCTGGCTCGGCGGGCTCGTCGAAGCCGCCGGCGTCAACGTGTTCGCCGGCTTCGCGGGCGTCGAGATCCTGGAAGAGAACGGCACCGTGGTGGGGATTCGCACCGGCGACAAGGGCATCGACCGGCACGGCCAGAAGAAGCCCAACTTCGAGCCCGGCATCGACCTGCGCGCGAAGCTCACCATCTTCGGCGACGGCCCCCGCGGTTACCTCTCGAAGCAGCTCATCGAGCGGCACGGCTTGCTCGCGGGCAAGTCGATCCAGACCTTCGAGACCGGTGTCAAGGAAGTGTTCGAAATGCCGCCCGGACAAACCGACGTGGGTCGCGTGATTCACACCATGGGCTATCCGTTCCGCGCCGATTCCGTCGGCGGCACGTTCATCTATACGATGGCGGACAACCTGGTCGCGGTCGGTCTCGTGACACCTCTCGACTACCGCGATCCGTTCATCAATCCGCACGAGCAATTGCAGCAGTTCAAAGAACACCCCACCATTCGCAAGCTACTGGCGGGCGGCAAGAGCGCGTACTACGGCGCCAAGGTCATCAGTGCCGCGGGTTACCATTCGATCCCGAAGCTCTACACGGAGGGCGCGCTCTTGATCGGCGAGGCGGCGTCTCTGGTAGACATGGCGCGCTTGAAGGGGATTCACCTCGCGATGAAGTCCGGCATGCTGGCGGCGGAGACCGCGTACCAGGCCCTCGTCACCGGCGATTTCTCGGCGCACACGCTCGCGCCCTACGAGCAATCGGTCCACGACAGCTACGTCGGCAAGCAGCTCTACAAGGTGCGCAACTTCCATCGCGCCATGTCGCTGGGACTCCCGCGCGCACTCATGCACGTCGGCCTGCAGCAAATGACCGGCGGCGCCGACATCCTGGGGGCCTCGCACGACAAGGAGGACCGCTACACCTTCAAGAGCGTGGCCGAGTACTACGGGGTCGACATCGACCTCCCGCCGCCCCGCAAGTACGACGGGAAGGAGTTTCTCGACAAGCTCCAGGACGTGTATTTATCGGGCACGATGCACGGCGAAGACCAGCCGTCGCACCTGCTCGTGCTGGATACGAAGAAGTGTTACGACACGTGCGTCGCCACGTATCGCTACCCCTGCAATCGGTTCTGTCCGGCCAACGTGTACGAGATGGTCGGCAGCGACGGCGGCGGCCTGCGACTGCAGGTGAACTTCGCCAATTGCGTGCACTGTCAGACGTGCGATATCAAGTGCCCGCTCGACAACATCCGCTGGACGCCGCCCGAGGGCGGACAGGGCCCGAACTACACCGTGCTATGAAAAACGCCGCCGGAATCGCGTTCCGGCGGCGTTCGATTTCGTGCAGTGGAGGGACGCGTTTACGTCGACGGCGACCCTTCCAACGGGCGGCGGACGTTGCTATCGGCGTCGCGAATCGACCGCCAGAACTTCACCGTGTCTTCGCCGCGCTTCCAAGACAGATACACGACCGTGTTGCTCTGGATCGAAAAAAAGTCGACCATGCCCTTTTCCTCGTCCTTGAGGATACACCCCGCGTCGCGCACGGACGCGCGCGCTTTCTCGATTTCCGCCTCGACCGCCTTTAGCTCGTGTGTCTTCTCTTCGAGATCGACCGAGTCGCGGTTGGATTCGTCGGCGCCGCACTCGACGATCAATTTGAGAATGGCGATCTCCTCCAACAGCCACAGATAGCGCTGGCGGTTGCGGCGAATTCTCTCCAGCGAATTCTCCAGGAAGCCGATGAGGGCGTTCGCTTCCTCGACGGTGAAAAACTTGGGGTTCATGCGAACTCCTTCAACTACAGGACGCACCGCTCCCCGCGGCGCCTAACCAGTGCCGATTTAGCCCTTAGCGTTTCCCCACACGTCCCTCTATTCCTTGCTATTTCCATACGTATCCCGATCACTCCGGAAAAGCAAGGCCGATTTCCCCGATGGCCATGTGCATTGTTTCACACGGATTACTGGGCCGCCCAATCCACTTTCTCCGCCACCCGACACATGGGAAAGCGACGCGTTGACCGGCCCGCGACGGGCTGCTAGCCTTAGCCGCTTCACCATGGCGCACCCATCGAAGACCTCCGCCACCGCCCCCCTGGTCGTCAATCGACCCATCGACCTGCGAGCCATCGACGCAGTCGGCTTCGACCTGGACCACACGCTCGCCATCTACGACGACGCCGCGGTCAACGCGTTGGCGATGGAGGAGGCGCGGCAGCTACTGGTCGAGCACCGCGGTTATCGGGAACGCGACTTCAGCGTCGCCGTGCACGCCGGCGACGCCGCGACCGCGCGGGCCTTGGCCATCGACCTTCTGCACGCGCACGTCGTCAAACTGGACGAGAGCCGCCGGGTTCGCGTCGCGCGACTGGCGGGGCTGTGGCTTGGGCAACGCGACATCGATCGCACGCATCCGGAGCGCCTCCCCGAGCGGGACGACCTCGTGCATCCCCTGTCCTCCGCGTTCGACGTGCCGACGATGTGGCTCTTCGAGGCGGTCACGCGCGGGCACGCGTCCGGAGTGGCTTCCGCGCGCGCGCTCGATCCGACCCGCGTGTGCCGCGACGTCCGCCAGATGCTGGACCACTCGCACACGCGCGGCGAACTCAAGCGCCGCCTGGTGCGCGACCTCGAGCGCTTCGTGTCGCCGGTCGCGGGTTCCGCCGAGCGGCTTCGGGAGTGGCGGCGCGCCGGCAAACAGCTCTTCGTCGTGACCAACTCGGATCTTCCGTTCGCGACCGAAGTCCTCGATCGGGTGATCGGCCCGACGTGGCGCACGCTGTTCGAGGTCGTATCGACGTCGTCGCGAAAACCGGCCTTCTTCGCGGCCGCGGACGCGCGCACGCCCACCGCGGCGAACGGCGTCGTTCTCGAAGGCGCAACCGCGAGCGAGTTGGAAGCGCGGCTCGGCGCGCGCGGCGAGCGCGTGCTCTACGTCGGAGACAACGCGCGCGCCGACATCGGACCGGCGCGATCGTTCGGGTGGAAGACGGTCCACGTCGTGGCCGAACTGGCGGCGGGCGAGCACTCTGCCGAGGGCTGGGGTTCCCCGTTCATCGCGGGCGCAGAGCCGAGTTGGTTCGCGCGCGTGGTCAACGAATACGCCGACGTCGTGTGCGATCGCGTCGATCGCCTGCTTTCCGTCGAGCCCGACCAACGCCTGGCCGCGCCGGGCGGGGGTGAAACCCCTTGACACGAAACGTCGCGGCCTGGAACATAGGCGTCCTTGGACGCCACGGTGTCCACGTCGATAACCACTCATGGCAATGAAGCACGACATGACCATGCCTGCGAGCGCGCTTCCCGCGACTCCGTCGCGGGCGAGCCGCATCGCGCTGGGCGCTTCCCTCGCCGTTGCATTCGCGGGGCTCACCGCGCTGGGCGCGTACATCGTCATCCCCATTCAGCCCGTCCCCATCACGATGCAGACGCTGTTCGTCATGCTGGCCGGTGCGTCGATCGGACGCGGGTGGGGCTCGACGAGT
>JAKEHA010000338.1 GCA_022615275.1 Candidatus Latescibacterota bacterium | reverse complement strand
CTCCGGCTTCCTTCTTCTTGAGCTCGGCGTCCATCGCGCGCTCTTCTCTTTCGTCCATCTTGCGCTCCATCATGCTTGCTTCCCTCCTGGCTCGACGCCTCGGGCGCAGTGCCGTCCGAGGCTCACTTTCCTTCCGGGATCACCGTCACGAAAGTCGTGCTTCTACCTCTCTTCACCAGGAAAGCGATGGGATCTTTCCTATCTTTGAGCTTCTTCGAAATGGTGACGTAGTCTTCGATGCCGCGCACTTCGTGCGAGTACACCTCCGTGATCACGTCGCCCTCGTGTATCTCGGCGCTCTCCGCGGGGCTGCCCTCATCGATCCCCATCACCACGACCCCTTCCTCTCCGCGGTCGAGCCGGAACTGCCGCCGCACCTGCGCGTTCTGTGCGTCCTCGACGTGTATGCCCAGCCAGGCATCGCTGTCCGGGGTCGGGACCGACGCGACCACTTCTTCGTCGGGGCGCTCGCCCAGGGTCACGCTGACCTTTTCTTCCTTACCTTCGCGGACAACCACGACCGGCACCGTCTTGCCGACGGGGGTGGCTGCGACTTTGAGTCGGAACTTCCCTTCGTCCCTTACATCCTCGTCGTCGAAACGAACGATGACGTCTCCGGTCTGGAATCCGGCCTTGGCCGCGGGCGTGTTCGGTTGTACGCCCTGTACCACGATGCCGCGGTCGATATTCAGACCCATCCCCGCGGCGAGCTCCGCGTCCAGCTCCTGCAACTGGATGCCCAAGTATCCGTAACGCACGCGCCCGCGCGCGATAAGCTCGCTCATGATCGACTTGGCCATGTTGATCGGGATCGCAAAGCCGATCCCTTGGCCCGACGGATTGATGGCGGTGTTGATGCCGATCGCTTCGCCCTTCAAGTTAACGAGCGGGCCACCGCTGTTGCCGAAGTTGATCGAGGCGTCCGTCTGGATGTAGTTCTGATACGTCGCATCGCCGCCCACGATATTGAGGTCGTTGCGTCCCTTCGCGCTCACGATGCCCACGGTGACGGTCCCCTGCAATTGACCGAAGGGAGTCCCGATGGCCATGACCCAGTCGCCGACGCGCATGGTATCGGAGTTGCCGAGCGGCACCTTGGGCATGTTCGAGGGCGCGTCGATCAACTGAATGATGGCGATGTCGGTGTGTCGATCCGTCCCGACGATGCGCGCCTCGTGCTCTTCCTCCTCCTCGCCCTTCTCCAGGACCACCGTAATCTTGTCGGCGTCGCGCACGACGTGATAGTTGGTCAGGATATGACCCTCGTCGTCGAACACGAAGCCGGACCCGCCGCCGGGCACGCGCCGGTTACGCTGCCCGCGCGGCTGCTGCTGCTGCTCGGGAAAGAACTCGCGAAAGAACTCGAACGGCATTTCGCCCTCGCCGCGCTCCGAAGCGCTCATGGCGCGCTCGGTCTTGATGAACACGACCGCCGGACGCACCTTCTCCGCCACGTCCGCGAAGATGGACGAACCGTCCGCGCGGACCGTCGCCGACCGGTCGGTCTGCGCGCCGGCGACGGCGACGAAGCCCGCCAACAATACCCAACCCAGAACGAATACCGGTGCCAGCTTCATAAGGGGCCTCACCCAACGTCCTTCCGTTTGAAATTGAACCACAGGCCGGTCCACCATCAACGCTCGGCGACCGCCGTCCAGGCCAAAACTGTCGATCAGACGCCCAGGTAACTCGCAGGCGGCGCGAAGCGCCAGCCCCAAGGCAGGGGGGAAAGGAAGATTGCAGGAAGACAGGCTGTGCACTCTCGACCGTGCGCCCAATAGTGTATTCCCAATTCCTGCCCCTGTCAACCTTTCCCTTGCCACTCCCGCTCGTAACCCGGGCATCCGGCTTCCTTTACCTGTCTGCCGCGCGACCTCGGGGTCGCGCGCGTTCCATTGTACGTTCCAGTCGGGGCGTGGGTTCCTTCGCGCAAGCCGTCACGCCCAAACAGGTTGCATGCATCCTGCCAATCGGGCATGATTCGCCGCTGATGAGCCCCTTTTCGGCTGAAGGCAGCGCACCGTGACCGCAGAGCGCCTGTTCGAACCCATCGCCTCGGGCGACCTCACCATCGTCGGGGACACCCACTTTCGCGACCGTGGGCTGCCCGGCGAAGCCGAGCGGCGGGAGCGCTTCATCCGCTTCCTCGACGCGACGCCAAAGGGCGTCGTGCTGGTGCTCCTCGGCGATATCTTCGACTTCTATTTCGAGTACCGCTCGGTCGTGCCGCGCCGCTTCCTCGATATCTTCGGCGCGATCGCACGCGCGACCGGGCGGGGCGTCGATACCCGCTTCCTGGGCGGCAACCACGACTACTGGGTCGGCGATTTCTTCACCCGCGAGCTGGGCGTGCGCGTGCACCGCAAGGAGATTCGCATCGAGGCACAGGGTCGCAAGCTCGTACTGGCTCACGGCGATCTCGTCATGCCGAGGGACTACGGGTACAAGGTGCTGAAGGACGTCATCCGCAATCCCGTCGTGATCGAGATGTCGCGCTGGATTCACCCCGACATCCTGGACGCCGTCGCGGGCGGGGTCGCGCACGGGAGCCGCGCGCTGTTCCACATCGCCCAGGAGAAGCGCGCGCGCGCGGTCGCGGCGCACGCGTGGGATCGGTTCTTCGTTCGCGGCAACGACGCTTTCGTGATGGGCCACGTGCACTTTCCCATGCACGAGACGCGGGAGGGGAAGGAATTCCTGATCGTCGGGGACTGGATCGAGCACTTCACCTTCGTCCGCATGACCCACGGACGCCTGCGCATCGAGACCTTTAGAAGCTGAAACCCAGCCCGATGCGGTGGTTGTCGCCGAGCTTCTCCGAGGGCAAGAACGCGTAGTCGACGGTGATCTCGTGCCAGGTGAAGCCCGCGCCGAAGGTCGCGTCCTGGGCGTCGTAGTTCACCTTGTAGCCCGCGCGCAGAGCCAGCAGGCGCCGGTACGAGTACTCCGCCCCGATGTGCTCGCGCACCTCGCCGTCGTTCGGGAACACGCCGTCCAGGGTCACGAGAACGCGGCCGTCCAGCGCGGCGATTTCGCGCTCGTAGCTCCCGCCCACCTTGACCGCGCGCGGCAGGGCGAACTCTTCTTCCTCGAACTTCATCGGCGGCCCGACGTTGGTCGCCACCGCCGCCAGTTTCACACCTTGGATTTTGGCCACGTGGTACAGCCCAATATCGACGGCGATGCCCGAGGCCGACAGCTCGTCGATACGCTCGTAGACCGGCTTGATCGAAATACCGGCTGCCAGGTTGGGCACGAGGTAGCGCGCGTACGCGGCCGAGACGGCGACATCGTAGGCGCCAAAGGTGCCGAGCGGGTAGGCCGAGGGCGTGTCTTCGTAGCGATCCATCTCGTCCATGTAGAGGCCCGTGAACATGAAGCCAATCGTGCCCCAGTCGGTCTCGTGCGTGACCGACGCCTGCTCCAGGCGCATGGTCGCGAAATACTCGGTGTGCGCGAGCGTCACGTTGGTGCCCAGCACGGCGGCCATGGCCCCCGGGTTCCAGTAGATCGACGACGCGTCTTCGGCGACGGCGACAAAGGCTTCGCCCATGGCCGACGCGCGCGCGCCGAAGCCGACCCGCAGGAAGAGCGCGCCGGCGTCGCCGGGGTCGCCCGCGCGCGCCGTTTCGACCGAAGCCGCGATGAGCAGGGTTGCCAGAACGAGTTGTCTACGCATGGTGTCGACTCCTTTTCCGCATGACGCTCTAGCGCCGAATCGCGAATGTCTTGTACACGGCGCCGCTGCCGCCGGGACCGTCGATCTCGAGCCGCATGAAGTAGATTCCGCTCTTCAATGCCGAGACGTCGATGGTTTCGTCGAACGGCGTGTCGACGAGCCCGTTGGGATTGACGTCGAACTCGCGCACGGTCGCCTCTTGTCCCTCCAGGGTATGGATCGAGAGGCGGACGTGGGCGCGGGCGTTGGTAGTGATGCGCGCGTGCACCGTGCTTTCCTTCACCGGATTGGGATAGATGATAAACGATCCCTCGTCGAATGTGCTCGCGGAGGTGGCGAGCGGACCGCCCACCAGCGCGCCCCCGGTACGCTGCAGGTTGCCGCGGGCCATGGCCCAGTACGGTGCTGCGAGCGCGGCGCCCAGCGACTGGATCGACAGCGACGAGGACGGCACGCTGGCCAGCGTGTCGACCACGGTATCAATGCCGCTCAACGACGCGTAGGCACCCAGGGTCACGATGCTCGCGGCACCCGGCACCAGTTCGGCCAGGGTGGGCGCGGCGCCCGCCTCGGCGGGAGCGGGCCGCGGAAACGAGGCGACCGCGCGAGCGTCGGCGCGGAACGCCGCGAGCGTGCCATCGTCCAGCGGGAACACGATGTCGCCGACGTTGTCGCCGTCGATGTCGGCGATCAACGGACTCTCGAGCTCGCGACGCGGCCGGATCACCGGCGCGTCTCCCTGCGACTCGACCCGAATGGGGCGCGGCCACTCGAGAATGGGCCGCACGTTGGACTTCAGCACGTACATGTACTCCGCGTCCCAGATCGCGATCTCAAGGGTGCCGTCGCGATCGACGTCTCCGAGCGCGGGCGCCGACGGATAGCGCGCACGCAGCGTTCCCGTTTCGCGCGCGATCGCGCTCGACGACATATCGAACACGACGACGCTTCCGTCCGGCGTCGCGATCACGATCTCGTCGTCACCGTCGTGATCGAGATCGCCGACCGCCGGTGCTGAGGGAACGAACGACGACGCCTCCCACCCGGACGGAATCGTGAAGGTCTCCTGCCACGGGGCGCGCGCCGCATCGAGCGGCGTCCATTGCACCACCACGCGCGAGGTCGTGGTGTCGACCCCGCATGCCACGACACCACCGACTCCCCCTGCGAACGCGGTCGCGAGCGGTGCCAGAATGTGCGCGTCGACCGAGGCCGGCCACAACGCCGTCGCAAGAGGCGGATCGACCGGCGTGCCCGTCGCGTCGATGAACAACAGCTGCGCGGTAGTGCCACCGGATGCGACCAGGATCTCGATGTTCCCGCCATTGCCTACGTCGAAGATCACGGGAGGGGCGGCACTCGATAGTCCCGCGAACGGGCTTCCCGGCAAGGACGTGCCGTCGGGCTTCCAGATGTAGAGGTCGCCGTCGGTGGCCGCCGCGACGATCTCGATATCCGCGCTCGCGTCGACGTTCGCGAACGCGGGCGGGCCGTTCCATCGAACGCCGGGTACCGCTATGAACGGCGCGATGGTATTCGGGTCGAGGTCGGGGTCGACGATCTCGCGTCCCGTTGGGTCGAGGATGAAGACGCCCGCGTCGTCGCCGAGGGTGACGATCTCCGGAGGGCTTGCGAGATCGAGATCCACGACCGTGGGGGGCTGATTGCGCGCCGATGCCGACCACCGCGCGCGTATGTCGTCGTACGCCATCGCGCGCCCGATCGCGACGCGCATGCGCGCTCCCGGCGCGGAGAGCGTCTCGATGGTGATGCCGGTCTCGACGCCCGCGTTGGTCAAGGACGCCGGGGCGGTGTCGGGGCCGAAGACCGGGTTGTTGCCGTCGCCCAATCGGTACGAATCGAAGTGACTCCCGAGCGCGAAGGCGGCACTCCCCGGCCGATCCAGATCCTGCACGCCGTCGGCTTCCTCGAGGTCGACGCCCTTGCGCGCGGGGTAGTCGTTGGGCAAGTAACCCATTTGCGCCGCGTCGGCGACCACGCGTTCGTCGACGTGCCAGACGTACACCCCGCTGCCGGTGTAACGAAACAACACGTCGAATCCGTAGCTCGCTTCGAAGCGGTACTCGAAGGGGTTCGTGAGGTCGGTCAGGAAGAAATCGAACTCGGCGCCGTCGAGCGACTCCGTGTTATCCGGAATCAAGTCGTTGTCGTCGTCGGAAAACGTGAACAGGCTGTCGAAGTTCGCGTCGTGCACACGATTGACGACGAGATAGTACTCGCCGTCGGTGATCGGAACCTTGACGCACAGCGTGTCGGTGTCGGCGCCGGTGTTGACATCGGTCAATCGGATCGACGCGGGCGCCTCGTCCGGATCCACGACCACGGGATCGAGCCAGCCGGCCAGCACGCGGTTGAACGCGCACGGAAACGCCGGCACGAAGCCGTTCACGTTGAAGATGCCGTACGCCATCAAACAGAAATTCCCCACACCCTGCGAATCGGGGGCGCCGTTGGGGGTCGAATCGAACAGCGGCAACAGGCCGATGCGGCTCCCGATCTCGAACGCCCAGATGCCGAGTGTGCCCACGGTCGCGAAGTCTTGCGAGGCGTGCGAGGGCACGACCGAGAAATTGTCGACGAAGAACGGGGCTCCGCCCGAGAGGTCGTCGGTGGGGAGCCCCAGCGAAGCCTGGTCGTCCTGGACCTCGCGAATATCACCGCGATCGTAGAAGCTCGACCAGATCTGGTTGGGCGAGTCGGCGTTGATGTCGGTCTCCTGCCCCGCGCCCGCGTGAATGATGAAAACATGATCGTACTGCGAGAAGTCGACGTTCGCGTCGGCCAAGTCGATGAGCGTCTGCGCGAGCTCGACCACGCGCTCCTCTTCCTTCGAGTCGGCGCCGTAGTAGCCCATGCCGTTCGGCAGCGAATAGAGCGAGTCCTCGAGCGTCCATTGGAACGTGAAGCGGTTGCGGGAGGCCCCTCGGAAGTACTGCTCGGTGTGCATGAGCTCGTTGGCGAACCAGGCCGAGTCGCGCACCGCGGTGCGATTGCTGCCCGGTTGCCCGCCCATGAGGCTGTCGGCGAACTGGACCTGGAGTGCGAGCACGCGCAAGGTGTCGTCGGCGACGGCGGCGATGCCGCCCGACATCGCCTCGAGGCGCGCGCGCTGGTAGCGATTCGGTGGCGCAGGGGCGGAGACGTGGGCCGGAGTCGCGTGGATTTGGGGCTTCGCGTCCGGGCCGCGATACGGCGGCGCGAACTGCCCCGCGTGCCCTACGGTGGCAGCCGCGACGCAGACCGCGAACACGACGAGGCGGACCGCGGCGCCGGGGTTAGTACAGCCGATGCGTGGGATCAATACCGTGTCTTTCTATGGAACGCGGCGGTGGAACGAGCTTTGGAATGAACCGCCCAGCGACTTCGGGGCCTCGAGAACGGGGCGAGGAACGCGTACCACTCTAGCCAAGGTTGCTCGCGACGGTCAACAGTAAAGGGGAGTTGACGCCCGTAATTCGCCGCCCCTGATCGACGCTTACTCCGGCGCAACTCCCCCCTACTTGGTCGGCTTGCCTAACCAGCCTACTCGACGCTACCAGCCAACCAAATCGCGAGGCTTCTATCTAGAGAGCCTGTTTCTTCTTGGTTCCCTTCTCGCGCGAGGACTCCGTCCGCGCGCCCTTGGTCGAACCCGTACGCTTGGCCGCGTCGCTCGAGCGCGACGGGCGCACGGCCCGGCTCGACTGCTTGGTCATGGCGGCGACGTCCGCCTTGTCGACCGACGCACGCTCGCGCGCACTGGAGGTCGACACGACACGCGCCCGCTCCTGATACTTCACCGGCGACTTGGCCCGCGTGGCCAAGCTGGGGCGCGTCTCGACGCGCGCCGGCGCGGGCTTCGACACCGCCTTGTACTCGCCCGAGCGGACCGACGGCTTGGTGAACTGCTTGGCCGTGGACGCGCGCTGCGGGGAGCGAACCCCACCCTTGCCCTTGAAACTCTCGCGCTGCACCCGTTCCACGCGACTTGCGCGCGCGTGGCCGCGGTCGTCGTCCCAGTCGTGACGCTGGGCGTACGCGTGCTTGAACTTGGGCACCGGCTGGAACACGTCCCACGGACGCGAGCAGCTGTTGCGGTACGACACGTACACGTCGCCGCACGCCCGACACCCGTCGCCCACGTAGACGTGGACGCCTGGGCCGCCGTAGCACAGGTACGACGGGTAGCGCACCCAGTGGCGCACGTAGAAGCGCGCGTAGGACACGCCGACGTAGTCCCACCGGCACGACGCCGGGAGCATCGTCATGTAGAAGTCGCGGCACGCGACGAAGGGGTCGCCGTACACGCGGAATCCGAAACCGCCGACGAACACGCCGGCGCCGTAGACCGAATAGTCGAAGGGAACCGGGCTGCCGACCGCGAACACGTACGCGATGCCGGCGCCGTCCAGACGATCGAGGCCCAGGTCGCGGGCGCGGTAGCAGTACGAGCGTCCCCCGTAGAGCCAGGTGTCGTGGTAGGGCGCGCTGGGATACAGCACGTGCATGTAGCCGTCGGTGTCGACCATGAACAAGGTCGTATAGCAGTCGCGCTCCGGCTGCAGCCAGATGGCGACGTCGGCGTAGTCGTCGAACACGTCTCCGCCTTCGACCCACACCCGCACGTTGGCCTGCGCGGAGACCGCGTAGCGGCCCGCGTGGGACACCGTGGCCGCGGTCACAAGCACGCCGACGACCGCCAGAGAAAGAACCAGTCGATGCATGATCAGCGGGGTTCTCATCGCATGGCACCTCCGATAGGGGCTATTCGCGAGAGCTCCAATTCGTTCTCCACCGCTTGATACGCCCAATCCATCTCGACGTTCGTCGCCGTAACCGAAACGACGAAGAACTTCGCCATGTTGAAATCGCCCTGACCGTCGACGATCTTGACGATGTAGCTGTGATCGGGGATCGCCTCCACCCGCTTGGACGGCGCCCAGCCGCTTTCGGGTGCATAGTCCACTCCCACCAGGTCGATCCAGCCGTAATCCTGGATATCTACTAGGGGATCCGCGGCGACGACATAATTCACGCCGCCCGTATTCTCGAAGTAGATATCCGTGGTGCTCAAAGACGCCGCTTGCGAGCTGTTCGAGAGACTCGAAAAGTCGTAGCCCGCTTGCGACGGGTCTTGCCCCAGTTCGACCAGCACCAAACCGAAACCTTCCGGCCGGGGGGTATCGAACACCAGATCCCGGCTCAATTCGCTCTCATTGCCGGCCACGTCGAATGCGGTCACGGCGTAGTACCAAAAATCACCGTTGTTTACTTCGAAATCGTCGTAGTTGGTCGTGCTCGCGGAAACGTCCGCGAGAAAGAAGTACGGACCTTCGGGCGCCTGATTGCCGCGATAGACCGTGTAGCCGGCCAGATCCGGCTCTTGATTGGGATTCCAAAAAAGGCTGACGACGCCGTCCCCCGTAACTGAGAAGGCCCCGTCGGGCGGAAACGGTGGAGCATCCACCACGACGGGGTCTTCGTCATCGCAACCAGCAACGAAAGGGAGCATGAGCATCACTGCGGCGACCGCCGGCACAGCACCCGACAGCCGAGTCGTGCGGTCGATTGGGTTTCGCGTACGCAGTTGGTGCGTCATCATGACCAGCCCTAAGCGCAAGCCATGTGCCATCGGCCGGCAGAGATTTCCGGGACCGGTCAACAGCTTGGATTGAAACTAGTTAGAGGTGCCACCGGCACCCGTGGCGCTAGCGGGGCCCCGATGCGGGGCCCGGGATTCGTGGTGTTGGAGTTACAGCGCTGACCTAAAACGAGGACGCTTCCGGAGCATACTTTGTGGTCGCGTCGGCGGGTTCACAGGGGGTAAAAACACTGACGCCCCGATCCGTCCCTTGTTGTTAATTTTCGAGACCCCACCTCTCGAAATCAACTTACTCCGCAAAGCCAGCAGCTTGCTTAGGAACGAATCTAGGGCGTCAGCTTTATTCGGTTTGCCTTTCGGCGTCCGAACCTTGGGTCGAGAGTTTGCTCCTCTGTCTCCAGTCCTGAATCTTTAGTTCAGGGCTCTGGGGGAACTCGCGATCCCCCAGAACCCTTCCCCCACCAGATGGAAGTTCATTTACGCACGGGATGACTTCCGAAAGGGGGGTACCGCAACCCGTATGCCAACGAACTCGGTCCCTTGGGTCGCGGCCAGGGTCGGCGTTATCCATTTGTCGTGTATTCAGTTACGGATCGATTTCCACACTCGCCAACGGTCGCCGTGTAATGTAGCAAACAGGCGGCTATTAAGAACGGTTGTATGCGGGGGCCGGGCGGTTCTGGTTAAGCGCTTAGCGAGGAACAACTTGGAACGATATGAAATGGGTATTAAAAGTTTTTATAACTCAGGTGTGCGCGCCCTAACAGCCAGCGCTTGGGGCGAGAAACTTGGGGACTACTGGATATTGTAGCGTTTGATCTTCGAGAGGAGGTTGGGATAGCTGATGCCGAGGTGGACGGCGACCTGGGACTTGTTCCCGGCGTGCCGGCGCATGGCGTCGAGGATCATGGCCTGTTCGATCTGCTCGATCCGCTCCCGGAGCGTCTCTTCGTTCTTGGCCGAGCTGTCGGGCTCCGGCATCCCCCGCAGCACCTCGGGAGCCAGGTGCGACACGGCGAGCGCGTCTCCGTCATCGGCCAGGATGATGGCGCGCTTGATGACCTTCTCGAGCTCGCGCACGTTGCCCGGCCAGTGGTACTCGACGAGCTTGTTCATGAACTCGGGCGTGGTTCCATCGACCGACTTCGACAGCTCGCGCGAGAGCTTGGCCACATAGTGGTGGATGAGCAGCGGGATGTCCTCGGGACGCTCGCGCAAAGGCGGCACCGTCAGCGGGAAATCGTTGATGCGGTAGAAGAAGTCCTCCAGGAAGCGCCCCTCTTCGACCGATTTCAACAGGTTCGACTTCGACGCACAGATCACGCGCACGTTGACGTTCATGAAGTCGTTGGCGCCGACCTTGCGCACCTTGCCGGAATCGAGGAACTGCAGGAGTTTACCCTGCATCGCCATCGACGTCTTCCCGATCTCGTCCAGGAAGATGGTGCCGCCGTTGGCCTCGCTCAAGAGGCCTTCTTTGTCGAAGTAGGCGTTGGTGAATGCGCCGCGCACGTGGCCGAACAGCTCGGACTCGAGCAGTTGTTCGGGCAGTGCGGCGCAGTTGACGTGGACGAAGGCGCGGTCGCGACGCTCGCTCAACAGGTGCACCGCGTAGGCGATGAGCCCCTTGCCGGTACCCGTCTCGCCCTGGAGCAGTACTGTCGCGTCCGAATGCGCGACGCGCTCGGCCAGGTTCAGCAGATGGATCATCTCCTTGTTGTCGGTAACGATGCTCTCGAAGCCCTTGCTGGCACCCGGGCGCGGGCGCGCTGCGCGTCCCTTGCGCTCGGAGCGCGCGAGCTCGTAGACCGAAAGCGATATCAGGTTCGAGTACGCCGCCACGAAGTGCAGGTCGTCCTGCCCGATCGGCGTGCGGGCCGTGTCCGCAGCCTTGACGATGCACATGATCCCGAGGCCTTCACGGTCGAAGCCGAGATCCTGGATCAACAGGGGTCCTGCATTCGCGAGGCGGCCGCGCAAATCCGCAAGCGTCGGATCCTTGTCGAAGTCGGTGACCACGACCGGTCCCCGCGTCGACGCGCCCCGCTTGGAATACCACGCCTCGATGGCTTGCGCTTCCTTGAGGGCGAGGCCCTCGCGCGCGATCACCTGCAGCCCGCGTCCGTTGGGGGACGGAATGGCGATGAACCCGGAGGCCGCTTCCAGCTTTTCGATGATCAAGCGCAGCGTCGACTCGAGACCCTTCGACAGCTGCTCGCGCGAACGCGCGCCGCTCTGGATCTCGCCCAGCACGGAGAATTGATCGAGGACGCGCCGGGTCGCGTTCGACATCTGGTCTTCGATGCGACGCCGCAGCGCCGTCAGCGCCTTGCGGAACTTGGCGCACTCCTCGTCGGCCGCGATGCGGTCGGCTTCGTAGACGGCAAGTAGTGCGTCATCGACGTTGCCCAGGCGCCGCTCGACGTTGGACAAGAGCACGTGCGACACGATGAGTGCGTGCGGCTCGTCGATCTTGCCCAGCGCCAGCACGCTGTCGGCCAGCGCCGACTTGGCCTTCAACAACGGTTCTTCCGTGCGGGCGCGCACGCACACGCGCGCGAGCAATTGCTCGGAGACCGCCTTCTCGTAGGGATTGCCGTATTCTTCGAAAGAGGCGACGCTGGTGCTCATCGATTCCAGCGAACCCGGCAGGTTGCCGGTGCGGGCCAGGGCCAGCGAGCGCGTGCGATGGAAGTATCCCACTTCGTACAGCTCGCCGCACGAGGTCGCGATGCGAAGCCCTTCGTCGATCGACGCGAGCGCGCGGTCGACCTCCCCCAGGCGGTACTGCACGTCGGCGAAACGGCGCAGGCTCTCGGCCACGATGTCGCCCTGCGGAGCCAGCCGGCGCCCCTTCTCGAGCGCGGCCGATAGGTTCGCGTGCGCGCAGCGCAGGTCGTTGCGCGCCATCATCAATTCGCCCAAGTACTCGTCGGCGAGCGCCGACTCGCGCTCGTAACCGAGCTCGTCTGCCATGGCCTGCGCGCGCAACAACGCTTTCTCGCCGCGCCCGAGCGAACCACGAGCGACGTGCGTGCGGCCGAGCATCAACAACGCGCGAGTGAGACTGGCCTGGTCGCCGAAGCGCTCGGCGCCGGAGGCGGCCGCGTCGAAAGAACTGATCGCATCTTCGAAGCGACGGAGCTTCGAGTACACGACTCCCAGGTTGAGTTGGACCACGATCAGGTGCTGGGAAAGCCCGAGCGTCTTGGCGAGGTCGAACGACTTCGACAACGACGCCAGCGAGCGCGACCAGCGGCAGGCATTCTTGTGCAGCAGACCGAGGCTATTGTAGACGTACGCGATGCCGACACGGTCTTCCGCGCGGCGGTAGGACGACAGCGCGTCCATGAAGAACTCCTCCGCTTCGGCCGCGAGGCCGAGGCGCTGGTAGGAGTTCGCGATCAGGAGCTGAATGTAGGCGACTTCGCTGTGCGACTGCGATCTCTTCAGTCGACGGTAGGCGCCGAAACCAGTCTTCAGGGCGGCGTCATACTCGCCCTGCCATAGCAGTAGATACCCTTCGCGGTACTCGATGCGACCCAGGTCCTCGCCCGAAAGGGTCGAGAGAGCCCGCGCCGAATCGAGACTCTGTTTGGCCGCCGCGTAGTCCCCACGCTTGCGGTGGCAATCGCTGACGCGCAGCAGCAACCGGAACTGGTCCGCTTCGGCCAGTCCGGGTTGCTCAAGCGCTGCGCAGAAGTATTCCAGTGCCGTGGAGAAATTCTCCGTCGCGAAGTGCATCTCGCCGATTTCTTCACCCGGCGAAACGACGGAGCCGCGCGATTGATCGCGCTGGTCCTTCTCCACCCACTCTCTCTCGTCCCGTGCGTCGGACATAGATTCCTCGAGCCAGTGGTTTTCTATCGAACGAACGCGCGCCCCCGCTTCGGGGCGCGATCCGTTATCTCGCCCACAGAATCATGAACTTCCACCACAACTCCAAGAAGACCGAATTCGTCTGAACATCGCCAATCGCCGAACCGGCCAGCGGAGGACGACCCTTCAATCCGGAGAGTCCATCCGCGTCGCCCTCGTCGGTACCGCCGCCACCGCCACCGCCGCCACCGCCGTTCGAAACCCCGGGTCCAGGCCCATTCACAGCCGTACCTCCCCCGGGAGCGACGACGCTCGGGGAGGCAAATTTGGCGTTGGTTTGGGTATCGGCTTGCAGGGGGGCGGAAGGTAGCCCGAGCAGCAGAAGTGTGGCGGTCGCGATACAAAGAAACGCCGCCCGTTTCATAGCTGAACCATCTCCTTCCTCGACACTGGAGAACCTAACAGCGTGGGGCTGTAAGTACCCAATGAATATAGTCGCGGAGGTTTCGGGGCGTCAATCAATTTTCCGCCTCTTCGGCCTCGTCTTCGCGAGCACGCTTGTACGGTATCCCGTATTTTTCCAGCTTCTTATACAGGTTGCTCCGCTGCATCCCGAGTCTGCGGGCGGTCTTGCTGACGTTGTGCCCATACAGACGGAGCTTCCTCTCGAAGTAGTCCTTTTCTACCGCGTCCTTGAAAGCGACGTAGGTCTCAATGTCGAAGTACCGCCCCTCGCCCCCCTCGATTGGGGCCATAATGGGCAAGTCGGTGGCATCGATCGTCGACCCCGGGGCCAGAATGACCAGGCGCTCGATCAAGTTCTTGAGCTCCCGCACGTT
>JAKEHA010000065.1 GCA_022615275.1 Candidatus Latescibacterota bacterium | reverse complement strand
GGCATCCGGCGACGATCTTAGGATTTTTATAATGGATCGTTTGGCAGCATTCGCAAACAAAACGGGGCTGATTGTCGCCCTCCGGCACTTTCTTCACTACCGCGTCGCCACAGTTGCTGCAGTAATTCATCCTAAGCCTGGGAAATCGGCGGCTGCGCCGCTTCCCGCCATTTTCCACCCACACGACTGATTTGAAAACGGAGAAAAACCAAGACCGCATTGGAGCTTATCGAGACAGATCTGGAAATGCATTTTCGAGGTCCCTTTGCAATCACACTCATTGTGGCACACTCAACAGCGGAACGAGGGTAGGCCAAACGTTATCGAGGATCCTTGTTTGCGCCTCGGCTCGCGGATGGATCCCGTCGGATTGCATGAGTTTGGTTTGCGCGGCGATTCCTTGCAACAGGAAAGGGGCTAAGGTGACTTGGTATTCACTCGCCAGATCGGCATACACTTGCCTGAACTTTTCTGTATAAAGCGGCCCCAAATTGGGCAGCACGCGCATCGCGATCAAGAGAATTTGTGCTCCCGATTGCGCGAGTTGATCGAGAATATCTTGGAGGTTCGAGCGGATCTGCGCGATGGGAAGGCCCCGTAAGCCATCGTTACCACCCAATTCGATGATCGCGATTCGGGGGCGGTGCTGCTTAAGAAGAGCAGGCAGGCGCGCAAGTGCACCGCTTGTGGTCTGTCCGCTGATGCTGGGCGTTAGGCGACCGAGAACTGAGCTCGAGAGGCGTGAACCCGACGCCTCCCGCGAACCGCCGAAGGCCCGCACTCGATCAGAAGTCACCGGCTTTCACGTACGGGTGGCTCCAGAGCGTTACCTGAAGGAGACACGACTTGACCCACGCGGCGTACATTTTCTCGACGTCCTCAGCCGAGTGACCCTTCTTGGCAAGAAAGGATCTCAGCGTGAACGTCACCGGGAAAACGAGCGCGAACAAGTCGCGAAAGGGCACGTGGTCCGTCGAGGGCGCGCCGTCGGTGCGGTTCTTTTTCGTGCGGTGGTGGCGGAGACCGATCTCGTGCTGGTAGTCGAGCCACTTCTGGTCGTACGCGGCACGGGCGGTGTCGAGAATCCACTGCCCGAAGCGCTTCCGGACTGCACCCAGGTAGTCGCCGAGCGGCTTGCCATCGCTCTTGCCGGTGAACGACGCGAGCAAGTGGGGGTTCGAACCGACGAATCCGTACCAGACATCCAGGACGGCCTCGACCTGATCCTTCAGAACGTCATGCGAGAGGCGCAGGTACTTGAGGTCCTCATCGCCAAACAGGACGCTCTTCTTCATCAGCTCGAAGTCGGCGGGCGTCACGGGGGACCGTGCTACGGCGGCGGTGCCATATGTGTAGCCGGGGATGTTCATCGCTTCGTTCATGGGTATGCTCCTTTCGTCTCGTGGGGTAATCTCATCAGTGTGAATGCTACGTAGCTTCTCGGTTCATGTGAAGAACGCACTTTTCGGTAAGGTAGGTACGTGATGGTTCAGAAAGACGGAACGGGCAGTGCGCCAGGCAAGGCCAAGGATGGTAGCGCTATCCCCGTCGCCTCGATGGTCGAGAGCATCGTCGGGTGCAAATGGTCGATCCGCCTGCTGCAGCTGTGCGCCGACGGTCACAGCCGGCCGAGCGTGCTCCTTCGTGCGTGCCCGGGCCTGTCCGCAAAGGTCATGAACGAGCGCCTGCGAAAGATGATCCGCTTCGGCATCGTCCGGCGTACCGTGTTCGGCGAGAAGCCTCCGGTAGAAGTGGAATACCGGTTGACGCCGTTCGGCCGTCGCTTCTTGCGGATCCTCGACGAGGTGCGTCGGCTCCAGGAGGTCGTGGACAATAAAACGATGTCTGAGAGTGCCGAGACTGAGGAGGAGGCGATTCGCAGCGGTCGCCTAACAAGGCGATGAACCTGACGGCGGCTCCGCTGCGCTCCGCCGCCGCAGGTTATCGCCAGCGTTCGGCCGCAGAAGGCCGCGGAGCCGCCGATGGACACAACCACTGCCCAAGCCCGACTCGTCGCGGTCGTCCGCCGGCTGGCCGCCGAGAAGCGGGCTGACCTCGACAAGCACAATCGGATAACTCGCGCACGTTGGGCCGCGAGAAGGAGAGACCTTGGAGTACACCGACCAGCAGCGAGCCGCATTCAAGGATGCCTACACCAAGCGGTTCCGGAAGGAGCGCGCCATGTTGGTGCTCCTCTTTGCCGTCATGGTACCGTTCGCATTGACCGACGACGACCGCACCGTCTTCGGGCTCTCCGAAACGGTCCTCGGGCCGATCGCAATCGCTGCCATGGTCGGCGGGGTGATCTTCTCATTCCGAAACTGGCGCTGCCCGGCCTGCAACAAGGGCCTCGGTCGCGCATTCAACCCCAAGCGTTGCCGCTGGTGCGGCATAGAACTGCGTGGATCGCGGGAAGCGCGGGCCCGAACACGGGTGAGATGACCGGCCAGTCGGTGTGGCGCGGTCCTTCACGGCTGCTTCTTCCTTTCGACCAACTCGCACAGCACCTTGCCGGTCGCCTTGGGGTGAATGAAGGCGACGCGCGAGCCTTGCTTGCCGGGCCGCGCGACCGAGTCGATCAGCGGAATGCCCTTCGCGGCGAGCTTCTTCAAAGCTCCATCGATGTCGCCCACTTCGAACGCGATGTGGTGGAGCCCCGGCCCGCGCGCGGCGACGAATTTCGTGATGGGCGAATCGGGTGTGGTGCCCTGCACCAACTCGATCTCGGTGTCGCCCGTCGCGATGGTGGCGATAGCCACTCCGAAGCCCGCGATCTCCTCGCGGTGGTGCGCCTTCAATCCGAACACGGACTCGAAGAGCGCGATGGCCGCGTCGAGATTCTCGACCGCGACGGCAATATGGTCGATGCCGCGGATGGCCGTGTCGCTCAAGTGCCTCGGCCCCCGTCGCGGTGGCGCCCGAAGACCTTCGCGAGTGTGGAACAAATCTCGCCGATGGTGGCGCGCGCGGAGACGGCTTCGACGATGTGGGGCATGAGGTTACTGCCCGCGCGCGCGCTGGTTTCGATCTCCGTGAGGGTTTGGGTGACGCGCGCGTTGTCGCGCGCGGCCCGCCGCTTCTTGAGCGTATCGACTTGCTCTTTCTCGAGCTTTGGATCCACGCGGAAAACCGGCGTTTCCACGCCGGTGTCTTCGGTGTACGCGTTGACGCCGACCACGCGCTCCTCGCCGCTCTCCAGTGCTTTCTGGAACTCGTAGGCCGCGCGCTCGATCTCGCGCTGGGGGTAGCCGGCTTCGATGGCCTTGATCATCCCGCCGCGGCGCTCGACCTCGGCCATGATGGCGTTGGCGCGTTCCTCGAGCGCGTCGGTCAACGATTCGACGAAGTGGCTTCCGCCCAACGGGTCGATAGTGTCGGCCACGCCGGTCTCCTCCAACAGAATTTGCTGCGTGCGCAATGCGAGGTGCGACGCGGCTTCCGACGGCAGCCCGAGCGCTTCGTCGAGGCTGTTGGTATGGAGCGACTGCGTCC
>JAKEHA010000337.1 GCA_022615275.1 Candidatus Latescibacterota bacterium | reverse complement strand
GCGACGCATGATTGCGTCCACGCCGTCTGTGAGGTGGTGCACATAGTAGAGCTCTTCGGACTTTCCGTCGGTCGTCCAAACCAGACTCTGCCGCTCGAGTTCGTAGTTCTCCGTTCTCATGCCGCGGCGCGACATTTCACCTGCGACGACTGCCTGGCTCGGACTGTCTGGACCCGACCGACGCTTGGGCAACGAAGCGCACGACTCGATCGGTGCCCGGGCCGGGTCGATCACTGCCAAAAAATCAGTGCCGTCGATGAACAACTGCGCACCGGACCACCCGCCCGTATCGAAACCCCACGCTATATCGTCCCAGTCCACTCTCGAATCACCACGCCAGTTGCGCAAGGAACCGAGTGAGTGCGCCGTTCGGCGCCCGCTGGTGAGATTCACAGAGGCCAGCTGCCATCTGGCGGCGGGCACTTGTCCGTTGTACTCCACGTACTCTTCCCAGTACGTCACCCAGCGCTCATCAGGGGAGAGCGACAAGGCGGATTTACTGGCCGGGCTACCAGCGGACGCGTGTTCCGTGCCCGCAATGCGACGGATGTCAACTCCCCGGTCTGCGAATGTCCCCCCGATATCGTCGCGCCACATCGCCGCGACCAAATAGGGAAAGACGAGCAGAGCATGACCGCATGCGAGAGCAAGTCCCCGTTTCCGCGGTCCGCCACGCGCGACGTCGATGAGACCTGCCGCAGACGCGATCGCGCTGCTCAAGAGCACCCACAGCGCAAATGCATCGTGCATCAGCACGATGCCAAGATCGGCAAGCCGATCGGCGTGTACCGGATCGATGAGGACAAGACGCAGGACAAGGAATAGGACACCAAGGACGGCGTTGGCAGTGAGCAGGGCTATCGAGAAACGCGCACTGCGTTGCTTGAGCTGTTGCCAGTGACCGTGCATGCGCCGCTACGCTCCGAAACGGAGACTCGATCTCGAGGGGAACGCAAGTTCTGTGCCTAGTATGGATCACTTTTCCCCCGATCCCAGTCCGCCTCCGCAACGTGTCGCTCTGCAATCCGTCGGCGTCAGCCGTCATCCTGCACCGCATCGCACCGCTATCGCCGGTGCGTCGCCAGTGCCAGCGCGATCCCGCCCAGGATCATGACCGCCGCCAGCGCGAGTCGCAACGAGAACGTCTCGCCGAGGAAGATCACCCCGCCCAGCGCCGCGATCACCGGCACCGAGAGCTGCACGGTCGCGGCCCGCGTCGCCGACAGTCCCCGCAATGCCGTGTACCAGATCACGTAGCCCACACCCGACGACAGTGCGCCCGAGACGATTGCATATACGACGCCGTCCCGCTCCGCGTGCGCGCGAGTGACCGCGAGCACGCACGCGAACGCCGCGAAGGGAACCGCGCACAGGAAGTTGCGCGCGGTGTCGGAGAGCGGATCGGGCGACCCGCGCCCGCGCAGCGAATAGACTCCCCAGGACACGCCGGCCCCGGCCATTAGCGCGGCGCCCGCGGGCGACGGGGCCGCAATCCCCGGCCGCACGAGGTACACCAGACCCGCGAGCGCGAGTGTCAGACCGAGCCACTCGACCCAGCGCGGGCGCACTCCGGACCACCACGCCGTGAGCCACATGGTGGCCTGCACGCACCCGAACAAGATGAGCGCGCCCGTGCCGGCGCTCAAGGTAACGTAGCTCCACGAAAACGCGATCGCATACAAGAAGAGGAAGAACGCGCTGATCCATCCCGCGCGCGAGGGCGGGGCCGCCGCGCGGCCCCCGCGCTTCGACGCCGCGACGATCAGCGCCAACATCACGGCACCCGACGCGACGCGAATGCCCGTGAAACTCGCGGGATCGATGCTGGCCTCTGCCAGTGCGAGACGGCACAGGATCGAATTGGACGCAAACGCGACCATGGCCACGACCGTGGCTGCGACGACGCGTCGCGTGTGGGGGACGGCGGCCATGCGGGCAGGGTACGCGCTCCCGGCGGGCGCGGAAAAGTGCTATCATTCGACTCACGCCCCGGCGCGCGGAATCACTGTCATGAACGCGAACCAACCTCGCATCGAATCCGGCCCCCGACGCCCGCGCCTGCCCCGACTGCTGCGCGATTGGCGCTTTTGGATCGTCACCGTGGCGGCGGTCTACACGATCGCCGGTTTCCTGATCGTACCGCTGGTCGCGAAACACCAAATCCCGATTCAAGTCCGCAGGGCCCTCGGGTGCGAGGCCTCGGTCCAGAAGGTCCGCTTCAACCCGTACACCTTCAATGCCATGGTGGGCGGTTTGGTGCTCCAGGGCCGGCGCGGCGACACCTTGACCACTTGCCAGGAAATCCACGTGAACTTTTCGCCCTGGCCCTTGCGCAAGCACATCCTCGCGTTCGACGAAGTGCGCGCGCTTTCGCCCACGCTCGCGGTGCGCGTGCGCGAGGACAACACGATGAACCTGCTTGACCTGGTTCCCGATACCACCGCCGTCGCCGCCAAGGAACCGTCCGAGCCGTTCCTGATCCGCGTCGATCGGCTGGAGATCAGCGACCTGGCGGCGACGCTCGACGACGCCACCGTGAACGCCCACGTGGCCGTCGACAGCGTCGACGTGCACATGACGAGCTTCTTCACGCAAGCCGGCGACACGGCCCAGTTCACCGCCCGGCTCCTCTCCCGCGCGGGCGGAAGCGTGCGCGCGGAGGGCTTCGCCATGCCGCTCGACGGCGTCGTGCACGCGCGGCTCGACATCGATAGTCTCGCAATCACACCCGCCAACCCGTATCTGGCCCGCTACGCGTACCTCGAGATCAAGAACGGCAAGGTCAACCTGCACGGCGATGTGCACGCCCACACGCCGCCGGGAGGGCAGCCCGACGTCACGTTCGAGGGCGACTTCGTGGCGGACGATCTCGCCATGTACGACACGCTCAAGAAGCAGGACTTCTTCGGCTTCGAGCGCCTGGCCATTCTCAACGCGCAGGCGCAGTCGCTCCCGCCGGGCGCGCGCATCGAAGAGATCGGCATCGAAGGCATCTACGCGCGCATCGCGATCGCGGAGGATCAGGGCTTCAACGTCAACGACGTCTTCGCGCCCGCGCGGGCGCTCGCGGATTCCGTGCCTGCGGCGCCGGGCGCGGCGCCGAGCGAAGCCGCCGCGAGCGCCGAGCCGCCCGTGCCCGATATCACCATCGGGCGCATTCGCATCGACGGCGGCGAGGTCGACTTCTCGGATTTGAGTCTCCCACTGCCGTTCGCGACACGCGTGCATTCGGTCAAGGGCGAGGTCACCGCGCTTTCGCCGGACAACGCGGCCGGGTCCAAGATTCTCGTGGAAGGAACCGTGGACGAGCACGGCTTCGCCAAAGCCACCGGGTACATCAACGCGTTCGATCCCATCGCCTTCACCGACATCACGGTGGCGTTCCGCAACATCGAGCTGACCGATCTCACGCCGTACTCGGGGAAGTTCGCGGGCTACCGGATCAAGAAGGGCAAGCTCTCGCTCGGTCTCGAGTACGACATCCAGAACGCGCAGATGAAGGGCGACAACGAAATCTTGCTGGAGAAGCTCACGCTGGGCGAGAAGATCGAGAGCCCGGACGCTACCAACCTTCCCGTCAAGCTCGCGGTGGCACTGCTCAAGGATTCCAACGGCAACATCGACCTCGATCTGGAAGTGGCCGGCGATTTGAACGACCCCAAGGTGAATACCGCGTCGTTGATCTGGCAGGCGTTGAAGAAGGTGATCATCAAGGTGACGACGGCGCCGTTTCGCTTCCTCGGCAACCTGATCGGCATCGGCGGCGACGAGATGGAATTCGTCGAGTTCGAGCCGGGGCGCAATAACCTGACGCCGCCGCAGCACGAACGACTCGGCAACCTCGCCAAGGCGCTCAAGGAGCGACCCGCACTGACGCTGCAAGTCCACGGCGCTTACGACAAGCGCGCGGACGCCGACGCCATCCGCGCCCAGCGCTTCGACGCGCAGCTCGAGGAGCGCTTGCTCGCGGCGGCGGGCGGCGACTCGTCGGCCGTCGACGCGATCAAGGGCGACCCGTCGAGCGGGCGGATGCAAGCGATTCTGGAGGCGATGTACACGGAAGCGTTCGGCGCCGAGAAGCTCGCGACGTTGCGGACGTCGCACACCCAAGTTCCTGCGGCCGCGCCGGGCGCGACGCCGACCGACCCCGCCGCGGCGGCGCCCAGCCTCAACATGGCGTCGTACATGGGTGCCATGCGCGACGAATTGACCGCGGCCCAGCCGGTCGCCGACGGCGAACTCGTGCAACTGGCGGCATCGCGCTCCAACGCGATCCGCGGTTACATGATCGAGATGCAGACCATCGCCCCCGAGCGCGTGGTTCTGTCCGAGAACGACGTCCACGACGACGACGAGGACTGGGTGCGGTGCAAACTCGGGCTCGACGCGTCGGAATAGCGTCGTGAGTCGTTGTCAATCGGCGCCCACTCGGGGTATCTTGAGCGCGTGAACGCCCTCGCCACTCTCGTCGCGACCTTTCTCTACACGGGCTTCTTTCCGTTCGCGCCCGCCACCTTCGCGACCGCGGTGTTTCTCATCGTCTATTGGCTGGTTCCCGGCGGCCAGTGGCTCGCGCACTGGGCGGTCTTGATCGTGACCGTGCTGGTGTCGATTCCGGCCGCGACCCGGGTCGAGCGCGCGCGCGGCAAGGACCCGGGCTGCGTGGTGATCGACGAGGTGGTGGGAATCCAGGTGGTGCTGGTGGGCGCGGAGCCCACGCTCGCGGGAGTCGCCGCCGCCTTCGTCCTGTTTCGTCTCTTCGACATCTGGAAGCCCTACCCGATCCACCGACTCCAAAGTCTGCCGGGCGGCTGGGGTGTCGTGGCCGACGACGGTCTCGCGGGCGTGTACGCGCGCGTCGTAATGGCGGCCGCGTCCGCGCTCACTCCCGCGCTCGGGCGCTTCCTTCCCTGAAGCGTGATAGAATGACGACGCGCGCAGGAGCGCGCCCTCTATGCCCATCGAGTACGTGATCGAAGTCCATTTGCGCCGCGTGGTGGCGACCGTGCACGGGACGCTCACCGAACACGACGTATTCGGTTACCAGCGCAACGTGTGGACGCATCCTGAAATCGCCGGCTTCGACGAGATCGTCGACATGACCTACGTCGAGCACGTCGATCTGCCCACGCCGTCCGGCGAGCGCATGCGCGCGCTGGCCGAGTTATCGGCCGAAATGGACGCGGTGACGTCCTCGCGCTTCGCGATCGTCGCCCCCGGCGACTTCGCGTACGGCCTGGCGCGCATGTACGGAACCTACCGCGCCCTCGACGAGCGCAGCACAAAAGAGGTGCGTGTGTTTCGCTCCATGCAGGACGCGATGGCATGGCTGGAGGAAGAAAGGAACGCCGAGTAGCGGCGTCTTGTCGGCATGCAGCGCCACGACGTCGAAGTTCTCTTGCTCGGCAACGAGCTGTTGCGCGGCGAGCGCCGCGACGCCCACCTCGCCTTCGTCGCGCAGGTGGCGCAGCGCGCGGGCGCGCGCGTCGACGAATGCCACGCGGTGGGCGACGACGTCGCCGCCATCGCGAGCAAGGTACGCGAGCGGCTGCCGCGCACGCGCGTGCTCGTCGTCACGGGCGGCCTCGGCCCCACCGACGACGACGTGACGCGCGAGGGGGTGGCCGAAGCGATCGGCGCCCCACTCGAGTTTCGCGAGGACGCGTGGCGCGAGATCGAAGCCTTCATGAGCGCGCGCGGCCGCACCGCCACCGAGGCCAACCGTCGCCAGGCCCATTTCCCGCGCGGTGCTGATATCCTGGTCAACTCGCTCGGCACCGCACCCGGCTTCGCGCTCGCAGCCGACGGCGCGCACGTGTTCGTGCTGCCGGGACCGCCGCGCGAGCTCCAGCCCATGATGGAATCGCTGGTCTTACCGAAGCTCCTCCAAGTGTTCGGACGCGAACCGCTGCGCGTCGAAACGCTGCGTACCGTCGGCATCGCGGAGTCGCAGCTGTTCGAAATGCTCGAGCCGACCACCTTCGCGCTCACCGCGTATTCGGTGTCGTGGGTTCCGTCGATTGCCGGCGTCGATGTCGTGCTGACCGAGAAGCGCGACGCCCCGCGCGACCGGCTCGACGCAGAAGCGCAGCGCGTGCACGAGCGGATGACCGAGGTGCTGGGTTCCAAGTACTACGAGCGCGGCGCGCGACCGCTCGCACTGGTGGTGGGGGAGACGCTGCGCGCGCGCAGGGAGACCCTCGCCGTCGCCGAGTCGCTGACGGGCGGCACGATCGCGCGCCTGGTGACCGAGCACGCGGGCTCGAGCGATTACTTTCTCGCCTCCGCGGTCGCGTACGCGAACGAAAG
Organism: Candidatus Latescibacterota bacterium; assembly: GCA_022615275.1. Taxonomy (GTDB): domain Bacteria; phylum Krumholzibacteriota; class Krumholzibacteriia; order WVZY01; family JAKEHA01; genus JAKEHA01. The sequence continues at coordinate 1,507 of JAKEHA010000337.1, read as the reverse complement.
CAAGACCGCCTTTCTGGGCGTGCGCGCCGAGACCATCGAGCAATTCGGCGCGGTGAGCGAAGAGACCTGCACCGAGATGGCGCACGGCGCGCGCCGGCGCGCGAACGCGACCTACGGCGTCGCGACCACCGGCATCGCCGGCCCGGGGGGCGGCACGCCGCACAAGCCGGTGGGCTTGGTGTTCATCGGCGTCGCGTGGGACGGGGGCTCGCAGATCAAGCGCGTGATCTACCCCGGCGACCGCGCGGCCATCCGCGACCGCGCCGCGCACGGGGCGATGTGGCTCGTGCACGACCGGCTCGTGCGCACGCCGGAGAAGTAGTTTGGCCTAGCCAAGCCGATACCATGCGCCTCTTCGTCGCCGTCAACTTCGATGACACCGTGCGCGCGGCGATTCGTGCCGCGCTCGACGATTTCCCCATCGCCGATCCGCCGTGGCGGTGGGCGGCCCCGGAGACGTGGCACGTGACACTCAAGTTCATCGGCGAGGCGCGCGACGCGGAACTCGGTAGTATCGTCTCTGCACTCGACGCGTTGCGCGCGCGACACCCGGCGTTCCACGTGACACTGGGAAAATTTGGCGCGTTTCCGGATTTGCGCGCGCCGCGGGTCTTTTTTTACGGGGTGGAAATGGGCCGGGAAGAACTTGCCGCGCTGGCCGAAGACGTCGACCGCGCGCTCGAGCAAACAATCGGTGTCGCGCGCGAAGCGCGCGACTTCCACGCCCATGCCACGGTAGCTCGCATCAAGGAGCCGTTGCCGCGGTCCATGACCGACGCTTTCGCGTCGGTCGCCCCGTTGTCGCACCCCGTCACCCGCGTTTCCAGTTTCGACCTCATGGAAAGCCGTTTAGGGCGTACCGGCGCCCGTTATTCGACGGTCAAAAGGTTTGCCTTGCCCTAGGGGGCGTGCTAGCATTCGCCCACACGTGGGTCATGAGATTGTTCGAGTTTAGGCTCCCCGCGAGCGGCTGGACGCGGGGCAGTGGTGCGGAAGGGAAGGGCCAGCCGTTCGAGTAACGTCCAAGGGGGACACGATGTCAACCAAGTCATTAACCACGGGACTCACGGCCGACGAAAAAGGCAAAGCGATCGAGCTGGCGGTCCAGCAGATCGAGAAGCAGTTCGGCCAGGGATCGATCATGCGGCTAGGCGCCAACCACGCGATCGTGCCGGTCGAGGTCATTCCGACCGGCAGCCTTGCGCTCGACCTCGCGCTGGGTGTCGGCGGCGTGCCGCGCGGCCGCATCATCGAGGTGTTCGGGCCCGAGGGATCGGGCAAGACCACGCTCACCTCGTCGATCGTCGCCAACGCGCAGCGCCTGGGCGGCATGGCCGCGTTCATCGACGCCGAGCACGCGTTCGACATCGGCTACGCCAAGAAGATCGGCGTCGACATCGACAATCTCTTGATCTCGCAGCCCGACACGGGCGAGCAAGCGCTCGAGATCGCCGAAGTGTTGATCCGCAGCGGCGCGCTGGACGTGATCGTGGTCGACTCGGTGGCT
>JAKEHA010000336.1 GCA_022615275.1 Candidatus Latescibacterota bacterium | reverse complement strand
GCCTTGGCGCCTGTGCGGGCGCACCTGTAGCCGGACCACGGCATGGTGCGGGCGGCCGCGTACCCCGCGGCCACGGCCATGAGCTACTCGCGCATCGTGGTCAGCGCGCACTGGCTCTCCGACGTGGCGCTGGGCGCGTTGATCGGCTACGGCTGCGCGCGCCAGGTGATGTCGGCCCAGCGCGACCGCCGGGCCGCGTCGGACGCCGCCGGGTGGCAACTCAATATGGACGTCACCAAGCAGCACGTCGGGATGAGCGTCTCATACGAATTCTAGTTCCCCGCCCCGTCCGCACCCCCCAAGGTCCGCGTTTCCCGCTCCCGCGGCCTTTGACACCCGGCTCGCCCTCGCGCTAGACTCCGACAGAGCCGCACGACTCGAACACCGCAAGGGGGCCTTCTTGGCCATCAATCACAAACCCGACCTCGACCACGCGTTCCGTCTGCAATCCGAGCATTTCGCCCATTGGGAGAAGCTCAAGGACTGCATCGATCAGTACATCGACATCATGCTCAATTACCGCCAGAGCGGTCACCCGGGCGGCTCGCGCTCGAAGGTGCACGCGATGGTGTCGCTGTTGTTGAGCGGTGCCATGCGTTGGGATATCCGGCATCCCGAGAAGCGCTTCGGCGACCGCTTCGCGCTGGTGGCGGGCCACACCGTGCCGCTCATCTACGCGACCCTCCCCGCGCTCGCGGAAGCGCTGCGCGTGAAACACGAGCGCACGCAAGACAAGCGCTACTTCATCCCCGAGGATCGCATGGTGTGGTGGGAAGACCTGGCCATGCTCCGTCGCAACAAAGGACTCCCCGGACACGCCGAGATGGAAGGCAAGACGTTGTTCGTCAAGGCCAACACGGGCCCGTCGGGACACGGCTCGCCGCCGTCGGCGGGACAGGCGTTCGCTCTCAAGCGCGCGGGTGCCGAGGGCGTGCGCGTGTTCGCGTTCGAGGGCGAAGGCGGGCTCACACCGGGTGCCGCACACGAGACGATGAACTCGGCCTACGGACTGGGCCTCACCAATTTTCACTACGTGGTCGATTGGAACGACTTCGGCATCGACGACATCGCGTACAGCCACTTCGTGCACGGATCCCCGCGCGACTGGTTTTCCGCCCACGGCTGGCGTGTGAGCGAAGCCAAGGACGGCAGCAACTGGGAGTCGGTGACGCGCGCGATGTTCGACATGGTGATGGGCGACAACCCCGAGCGCCGTCCCAGCATGATGTTCATGCGCACCCGCAAAGGCCGCGAGTACTTGAAGTACGACAACAAGTCGCACGGCACGCCGCACCCGATGAACAGCGAGTTGTTCTGGGGCACGAAGAAGCCCTTCATGGAGAAGTACGGCGTCTCGTTCGCGGGCTTCGGCGAGCCCGCGCCCAAGGATGCAGCGGAGATCGCGGCCCAGTGCCGCGCCAATCTCAAGGTCGTCGCCGACGTGATTCGCTCCGACAGTGCGCTCGTCGACTATGTTGCCGAACGGCTCGTGGAAATCGGCGAGTCGGTGCCGAACGACATCGCGGGCTTCAAGCTCGACGTCGCGAAGAACCCGACGCGCGACGCCAAGATCACCGACTTCAAGAGCTACCCGGAGTCGATGTGGGCCAAGCCGGGCGAGAAGCACCCCAACCGCGCCGCACTCGCGCGCTGGGGCGCGTGGGTGAACGCGTACACGCGCAAGAACTACGACCGGCCGCTCTTCATCGCGATGAGCGCCGACCTGGCCGAATCCACCAATATCGCCGGTTTTTCGAAGGAGTGGGAGGACGTCAAGGGCTACGGGTGGTTCGACCGCGACAAGAATCTGGACGGCATTCTGTTGCCGCAAGGCATCACCGAGTTCACCAACTCCGGCATCGCCACCGGCATCGCCAGTGTCAACTTCTCGCGCACGCCCTACGAGGACTTCAACGGCTTCTACGCCACGTGTTCGACGTACGGCTCGTTCGTGTATCTCAAGTACGGGCCCATGCGTCTGTTCAGCCAGCTCGCGCAGGATTCGCAGATCAAGGTGGGCAAGGTGCTGTGGATCGCGGGGCACAGCGGCCCCGAGACGGCGGAGGACTCGCGCACGCACTTCGGCATTTTCTCGCCCGGTGTGACACAGCTGTTCCCCGACGGCCACGTCATCGACGTCCACCCGTGGGAGTTCAACGAGGTGCCGGTCGTCATCGCGGCCGCACTCAAGACCAACGCGCCCATCGTCGCACTGCACCTGACTCGCCCTTCGATCGAGATTCCCGATCGCGCGAAGCTCGGCATGGCCTCGCACTTCGAGGCGGCGCGCGGCGCCTACGTGCTGCGTGCGTATCGGAAGGACCAGCCCAAGATGGGTGTGGTGGTCGTGCAGGGGACGTCGACCACGAACAACGTCGTGAAGCTGCTCCCCAAGCTGGACGAAGAGAAGCTCAACGTGAAGATCGTGGCCGCGATCAGCCCGCACCTCTTTGCGCTTCAGGACGCGGCCTACCGTGACTCGGTGTATTCACCCGCCGAGCGCTTCGACGCCATGGCCGTCACCAACCGCGCCCGGCGTTTGATGTACGATTGGGTCGACTACGGGCTCACCGGCGAGTACTGGCTCTCGAGCGACTGGGACAACCGCTGGCGCACGGGCGGGAGCGTCGACGAAGTGGTCGAAGAGGCGCACCTCTCGCCCAAGTGGATTCTGGAAGGGATCCGGCGCTTCGCCGGCGAGAGAGCGGAGCGCCTGACGAAGCAGTGCGCGCGCTTCGACGAGCTTTCCTAGGCGGCCGCGCGCGGCTCTTGACCGATGTTGCGCGCCGCCTTCGCCACCAGAGATTCCAGGAAACGACGGTCGTCGTCGGTGAAGGCATCCGGCTCGTCGCTGTCGATGTCGAGCACGCCGATCAGATGCCCGTGGTCGAAGATCGGCACTACGATCTCCGACTTCACGGTCGGGCTGCACGCGAGATAGCGGTCGTCGGCGCACACGTCGGGCACCACGATGGTCTCGCGCTCGCGCACGGCCGCGCCGCACACGCCCTCGGAGAGCGGAATGCGGCGATGCTCGGGCGAGACCCCCACGAACTCGGCGTCGTCGAGCGAGAGCAACTCCCCCTGCAAGCGATATATCCCCACCCATGAAAAGCGGTCGAAGCGATCCTTGAGCTCGCGCACCAGGGCGCCGGCCGCGGCGCGCGACCCCGTCGCTCCACGCACGCGGCGCAGGATCGCGTTCTCGACGTCGGTCGAGAGCGCGCCCTGGTCGAACGCGTTACCGACCGGAGCGAGCGTGCGCTCCGACTCGGACGCAGCGTCGCGCGTGCGCGCGTCGCGCTTCATCAGGACGAAGCCCGCGAGCACCAGCACCAGCGGCCAATAGCGTAGAAACGGCTTCGCCACCCGCTCGCTGATGGTGCCGGTTTCGTACAGCATGCACGCGGAGCCCATCAGGATCACCATCGAGCCCACCACCACGCCCGCGCTGGTGGGCGGACGGCGCGCGCCCGCCACGACGAACGACACGCCGATGATCATGGGAATGATGGGCCAGAGAGAGCGCATGCGACCCCATTCGATCAACCCGAACGAGAACGCGGTGAGAAACAACCCGAGCAAGATCATCCACGCGGCCGCGAAGACGACCGCGAAGGTCAAACGACTCTGGAGCACGCGCAGCATGACGACACCGCTCACCACCAGAATGGCCGGCCACAGGTGCTTCCACCCCAGGAGGACGTGGTTGCTGACGAGGAGGAGCAGGATGCCCCACACCACGAGCCACGTTCCCACGAGCATGCGGCTTTTCGGGTTGCCCATGGGGCTATCATATAGAACGGCTCGCGACCTTGCAACGAAGCGTGCATCGTCCTAGTATGATTTCGTGCCGCAAGACCTGGGTCGAACGCTGATCGTGATCGGGGCCGTCCTCCTGGTGGTCGGTTGTGCCCTCGTGTTCGCCGATCGCATCCCCTTGCTGGGCCGGCTCCCGGGCGACGTCGTGGTCAAGAAGAAGAACTTCACCTTGTACTTCCCCATCGCGACCGGGCTCTTCTTGAGCCTCGTCTTGACCATCGTTCTCAATCTGTTGTCGCGTCGCGGGGGGCAGTAAGGACGCCCACAACGGCGTAGACCGGCGCCTTGACGCGGTCCCCGTGATCCCCTACATTCACGCGAGCGGCGGGCCGACGGGCCGTCGCGGTCATTTTTCCGACTCGGAGGATCCATTCAATGAAACAGCTCGTGGCAGTGGCGGCCTTGACCGCCCTGATCGCCGGCGCGGCCGGTGCGCAAACAACCAAGAAGGAGTTACCCGTGGTCGTTTTCGAGACGACGAAAGGCAATATCGAGATCGAACTCTACCCCGACAAGGCGCCGATCACGGTGCAGAACTTTCTGTATTACGTCGACAACAAGTTCTACGACGGTTTGATCTTTCACCGTGTCATCCCGGACTTTATGGTCCAGGGCGGCGGTTTCACGCCCGAGATGTCGCAGAAGCAGGGCAAGCCGGCCATCGAGATCGAGTCCGATAATGGGTTGACCAACGACAAGTACACGGTCGCCATGGCGCGGACCAGCGACCCCAACAGCGCCACCAGCCAGTTCTTTATTAACGTGAAGGACAACGCGTTCTTGAACTTCAAGTCCAAGACGGCGCAGGGCTGGGGCTATGCGGTATTCGGCAAGGTCACGGCGGGACAGAACGTCGTGCACGCGATCGAGAAGGTCAAGACGGGCGCGAAGAACGGCATGAACGACGTGCCGGTCGAAGTGGTCAAGATCACCAAGGCGTACCGCAAGGGTGCCGCACCCGCGAAGGAGGAGGCGAAGACGCCCGACAACAAGGGCTAGTCGTCTTCACTGGCCAGAATGCAGCACGAAGAGCCGCGCGCGGGACCGACCCGGCGCGGCTCTTCCGTTTTCGGCGGTCGCTTACTCGGCGCTCATGAGCACACAGGCCGTCAGCGCGGCCGCGCTCGCCGCTCGACACGACACGCTACACGTACGGGACGACAAACCATTGAGTATGCACAAGCCCACGCACGATTGGAACAGCTCAGTCGCGAACCCGAAGCAACCGCCCGTCAAGTTGGGGATACCGCTTGGGCCCGGCGCATTCTTGCCGTCGATGGAAATGCTTTCGATGTCGGGTTCGCCGCCACGGCTGCCGTATGGGATCACCAGCTCCTGTCCGTCCTGGACGACGTGAACCACGACTGCGAGAGCCGCCTCGTCCGAGGGATCGACGAACGGGAACCACGTCGTTTCGAGCGAGCGTCCGTTTGCGTCCGTCGCCTTCACGTGGATCGCGCCGTCGTACTCCGCCAGCAGGCCGCGATCGGCGAGTCGTTCGAAGCCGCGCTGAACCCCCACCATCCTCATGAGTTCCGCGCTTCGGTCTCGCCCGTACGAATTGAGCGGACCGTATATCTCGAGCCGGACGCCGTCTTGGACGATGACGGTATCGGGCAGCGCGGTTGGTTCTTCGCGCGTTGCCGTATCGACGTCCGAGGTCGAGTCCGCACACGCCGCCAAGAGCAGCGCCAGACCGACCCCCAATGCCACCTTTCTCATTGCATCCTCCCTTCACACCACACTCACGAACTGGCTCGCGGCTTTCTGAAAACGCCGCGTGCGGCGCCCAACCGCGCAGGCGGCGTGCCAGGCCAGATCGCCGATGACAACGTGTTGTGCGTCGCGACGTTGTAGCGCGGCAGAGGTGCATCGAGAAATCGATCTGGTTACGCGCGCATAGCTTCGGACAGGACCTCACGCGCGCCGCTAACTCGATGCCCTTTAAGTGTTCTCGATTAGCGCGCGCGGCAAGGCGGTGGTGTCGACGAATGGACAGGGCTCTAAGTAAGGGGGAGGAGGACCTGGGGGGCACAGAACCTCGCAAACGGCTAGGTAGCAGCGCGTGGGGTCCGGTTGAGCGTCAGCCTAACGCCGCGCATGCGCGACGGATATACCGAAGACAAAGAGATAGCCCGCCGCGAACAACACCATGTACGGGAGCGCGGCCCATTCGCGGATCCACACAATAGCCACAAAGCCGACAGCCGTGTAGGTGGTGAGTACGAACTCAACAAAGAACGAAGGCCTGCGCGCGGAGCGATAGACCTTGGTCTTCCAGCGGTCGTCGAGCGACTCAATACGGTACTTCGCGGTGCGAACGAACGGCGTTTCGCAACCGACAAGTGCCTCGGCGACGGCCCATGCGTTGTTGACGCACATCCCGACTCCGACGGCCAGGATAAAAGGGACATCGCGCACGCGCAATTTCCAGTCGCGGCCAAGTTCGCGCTGAGCGGTCGCGTAGAACAACACGACAGATGCCGTCGTCAGTCCGAACAAGGTCGCCTCGATCATAAAGGTGGCGTCTCCCGCGGCGCTTGCGCGCGTCACCACGGCGAAGGGCATCAGGATGGATAGCGCGACCAACAAGAGATAACTGAGGTTGGCACTTAGATGAAAGGTGGCTTCGAGCTTGACCTTCAGCGGCGCACGGCTCTTCCAGATGCGCGGAAGGAGCTTCCGACCGACCTGGATCGAACCCTTCGTCCAACGGTGCTGCTGGTTCTTCAGACCGAACACGTCGACTGGCAGCTCGCTCGGGCACTCGACCTCGGGCAAAAAGACAAAGCGCCAGCCCCGCAACTGTGCTCTATAGGAAAGGTCGAGATCCTCCGTCAGCGGGTCGCCTTCCCACCCGCCCGCGTCGACCACCGCCGCGCGGCGGAACACGCCGCCCGTTCCGTTGAAGTTGAAGTATCGCCCCGAGAAGCTGCGCGCGGTGTGCTCGAGCATGAAATGGCCGTCGAGCAGGAGCGCCTGCACGCGCGTGAGCAGCGAATAGTCGCG
>JAKEHA010000335.1 GCA_022615275.1 Candidatus Latescibacterota bacterium | reverse complement strand
AGCGCGCGCACGTCCTTGACCGTTACGGCATCCCGTACTATTACGTGCCACCCGTTCAGGATTTAGCGAAGGCCGATTTCGTGATCGACACAAACCCGGTCATCAGCAATGCCGTCGACAACTTGAAGACCTCGCGCCTGAACGCGCGCGACGCCCGCATGCTCGACCGCGGCTACTACGAGGACCTGACCAACGTGGTTCGCTTCAATACCACGCTCGGCGACCTGTACAATGAGAAGCCGCCCAACTGGGAACGGTGCTGGGCCATGCACCCCGTCGACGGCTACCCCGACTACGCGTTCATGCCCGACAAGAAGGTGTGGTTCAAGGGCACCATGATGAGCACCAACCAGTGGGGATTGCGCGACCGCCCGTGCGAGAAGGCGAAGCCGGCCGGCACGTACCGCGTCGTGATGCTGGGGGCGTCGCACCCGATGGGAACCGGCGTGGAAGACGACCAAGTCATGGACAACGTCGCGGAGGATCGCTTGACGAAGGAACACGCGAGCGGCGAGCACGTACGCTACGAGATTCTCAATTTCTCGGTGGGCGGATACGGGCCCGTGCGGATGCTGGCCGACATGGACCGGCGCGTGTTCGACTTCGAATTCGACGCGCTGCTGTGGACCGGCATCGACGACCTCTACTGGGCCGCGAAGGACGTGGTCGACGCGGCCAATCGCGGCTTCACGATTCCGTACCCGTACGTCATGGACATGATGCGCGAAGCCGGCATCACGCGCGACACGCCGTTTGCCGACGGCCTCAATCGCATGAAGCCGCACAGCGAGGCGCTGGTCTCGTGGATATATGCGCAAGTGGTGCAACGCTGCGCGGAGCACGGTGTCGTGCCGATGGCGGCCTTCATGCCCGACTTGTCGGACATCTCGGAAGAAACGGATTTGCTCGCGCGCAAGTTGCGCCAGATGGAACTTGCACGCGGGGCCGGCCTGGTCGTGCTCGATTTGACGAGCGCCTACGAGGGCGTTGATCCTCGCACCATGTGGATCGCGCCCTGGGACTCGCACCCCGACGCCGACGGCCACCGCATGCTGGGCGACGAGCTGTACGACGCACTCAAGATACAATTGGCGCTGTGACGCGAAAGGACGCACCATGGAGCGACAGGACATCGTCGATACGGTGAAGAAGTTCATCCTCGAGCAGTTTCTCCCGGGCGAGGACCCGGACGAGCTGACGACGGATACTCCACTCATGACCACGGGCATCCTCGACTCGCTGGCGACCCTCAAGCTGGTCACGTTCCTCGAGCAGGAGTTCGACATCACGGTCGAGGCGCACGAAGCCGACGCCGCGAATTTGAACACGCTGGACCTCATCGCCGACTTGGTGGACGGCAAGCTGTAGCCGCATGACGCTGCAACACTACTTGGACGAATCGGTGGAACGCTTTCCGGAGCGAACCGCGGTGCGCGAGGCCGACGGTGCGTCGGTGACGTATGGCGAACTGGGCGCGCTCTCGGACCGGCTGCGCGACCGTTTGGCGTCGATGGGTGTTTCTCCCGGCGATCGCGTCGGCATCTACCTGCGTAAGTCGATCGACGCGGTCGCGGCCATCTTCGGCGTCTTGAAGACGGGCGCCGCGTACGTGCCCGTCGATCCCTCCGCGCCGCCCTCGCGCAACGGCTACATCTTCGCGAATTGCTCGGTCAAGGTCGCTATCACGGAGAAGCGTTTCGAGGAGGGACTGCGCAAGCACTTGGCGGCGGAAGGCGCGGGCGACACGCCGCTACTCGTGATCGGCGAAGCCGGGGGCGGTGCGGGCCTGCACGCCGCTCTGGACGCGGTCGCCGCCGCGCCGCGAGTCGCCACGATCCACACCGACGCGGATGCGCTCGCGTACATCCTGTACACGTCGGGTTCGACGGGGAAGCCCAAGGGCGTGATGCTCACCCAGCGCAACGCGACCAGCTTCGTCGACTGGTGCAGCGAGACATTTGCGCCCGTTCCCGAGGATGTGTTCTCCTCGCACGCGCCCTTCCACTTCGACCTTTCCATTCTCGATATCTACACGCCGCTAAAGCATGGTGCGACGCTTGCGCTGGTGCCCGAGGACGTCGGCAAGGACCCGCAGAAACTGGCCCGCTTGATCCGCGACGCGCGCATCACCGTATGGTACTCGACGCCCTCGATCTTGAGCCTGCTGGTCCAGTACGGGAAGCTCGAGGATTTCGACCTCTCGCACATTCGCACCATTCTGTTTGCGGGCGAGGTGTTTCCCATCGTTCATTTGAAGGCACTGCACGCGCGGCTCCCGCATCCGCGCTATTTCAATCTATATGGCCCCACCGAGACCAACGTGTGCACCTTCTACGAGTTGCCGTCCACGATTCCGGTCGAACGCGCGGACCCGTTTCCCATCGGTGTCGTGTGCTCGCACTTGGAAGCCGTGGTCGTCGACGAAGAGGGCAACGAAGTCGGGAAGGGAGAGCGCGGCGAGTTGTGTATCCGCGGCGCCTCGGTGACGCCGGGGTACTGGAACTTGCCCGAGCAGGCCGCGAAGGCGTATCTCACGACGGGTGTCGGTAAAAGCGCTGCCGCTTCGAGCGAGCGCTGGTACAAGACCGGCGACGTCGTCACCGAGGAACCCGGCGGCGTGTACGTGTACGCGGGCCGCAAGGACCGCATGGTCAAGAAGCGCGGCTACCGCGTCGAGCTGGGCGAGATCGAGTCGTGCCTGTACCGGCACCCGAACGTGCGCGAGGCAGCGGTGGTCGCGATCCCCGACGACGAGCTGGGCTTGAAGGTGCGCGCGCACGTCGCCACCCGGGACGGCGCCCGCATCTCCGTGATTGCGCTCAAGGGCTTTTGCGCCCAGCATCTCCCCGTCTACATGATCCCCGACGTGTTCAGTTTTCACCCCGAGCTGCCCAAGACGTCGACGGAGAAGACGGACTACCAGACCCTCCTGAAAATGGAATAGCGATGGACTTCTCCTGGTCGGAAGAGCAAGCCAATCTGCGCGAGAGCATGGCCAAGTTCGCGCGCGAGGAGTTGAACGAGGGCCTGGCCGCGCGCGACAAGAACGGCGAGTTCAACCGCGAGGGATGGAACACGTGCGCGAAGATGGGCGTGCACGGATTGCCGGTGCCCACCGCGTACGGTGGCCTGGGCATGGACGCGCTCACCACCGTCGGCGTGCTCGAGAGCCTGGGCTACGGGTGCGAAGACAACGGCCTCGTCTTCTCGATCAACGCGCACATGTGGACGCTCGAGACGCCCATCATGGGCTTCGGCACCGAAGAGCAGAAGAAGAAGTTCCTCCCCAAGCTCACGAGCGGCGAGTGGATCGGCGCCAACGCCATGTCCGAGCCCGGTGCGGGCTCCGACGCGTACAGCATCGCGACCACCGCGAAGAAGAAGGGCGACGTCTACCTCTTGAACGGAGGCAAGGTCTTCTGCTCGAACGGGCCCATCGCCGACGTGTACCTCGCCTTCGCCAATACCGACCCCGCGCTGGGTGCGAACGGCGTCACCGGCTTCCTGGTCGAACGCACCGCCCCCGGCCTCTCGCTCGGCAAGCACACCGAGAAGATGGGGCTGCGTACCTCTCCCATGTGCGAAGTGTTCTTCGAAGACTGCGAGGTCCCCGAAGCCAACCGCCTGGGGCGCGAGGGTGCCGGCAAGATGCTCTTCGCCGACTCGATGTCGTGGGAGCGCGGGTGCATTCTCGCGAGTGCCGTGGGGACGATGCGGCGGCTCTTGGAGACGTCGATCGAATACGCCAGCGCGCGCGAGCAGTTCGGGCAGCCCATCGGCAAGTTCCAGATGATCCAATCGAAGATCGTCGATATGAAACTGCGCCTCGACACCGCGCGCGCCTTCCTGTATCAATCGGCGTACCAGAAGTCGCGGGGGAAAAGCGTGTACCTGGAGGCGGCCATGGCCAAGCTCTACATCTCCGAGTCGTGGATCGAATGCGCGCGCCACGCGCTGCAGATCCACGGCGGCTACGGCTACACGGTCGAGTACAAGATCGAGCGCGAGCTGCGCGACGCCCTCGCGAGCACGTTGTTCTCGGGTACTTCGGAGATCCAGCGCACCATCATCGCGTCGCTGATGGGACTGTGAGGTCGAGATGCGGGACGTGAGCTATTTCGTCGCGTGCAGCCTGGACGGCATGATCGCGGGTCCCAACGACGCCATCGACTGGCTGTTCACCGACGACGACTACGGATTCGCCGAATTCTACCGTTCGGTCGATTGCCTCGTCATGGGCCGAAAGACCTTCGACGCGGCGCTCTCGTTCGACCCGTCGGTCTCACAGTCAAGCTCCCTTGTGCCTTTACACTCTACGGCTGGTTTCCAATCAGCCTGAGGGAACCTTTGAGCGCCTCCGTTACAATTTGGGAGGCGACCGCCCCAGTCAAACTACCCGCCTAGCTATGTCCCTGACCTCGATTCAGAGGCCCAGGTTAGAATTTCAGAACATTAAGGGTGGTATCTCACCATTGACTCCCTGATGGCTGACGCCACCAGTTCACAGTCTCCCACCTATCCTGCACATAACGCACCGAAACACCTAGCTAGGGTGCAGTGAAGGTGCACGGGGTCTTTCCGTCTTGATGCGGGCAACCGGCGTCTTCACCGGTATCACAGTTTCGCCGAGCCTCTCGTTGAGACAGCAGTCAGATCGTTACGCCATTCGTGCAGGTCGGAACTTACCCGACAAGGAATTT
>JAKEHA010000064.1 GCA_022615275.1 Candidatus Latescibacterota bacterium | reverse complement strand
CGAGGACATCTCGCTCCAGGATGCGCCCGCGGGAGTGATCGCGGAGAGAGCGATCCCTACCAAGGGCAGGCAGGTGCCGCTCACTTTCGCGATCGAGTACGACCCCAAGGTCATCGAAGAGAACCACTCGTATTCCGTGCGCGCGGAGATCCACTTTGGAGGGGAACGGAAGTACATGACGACGCAGAGTTACCCCGTGTTGACGCGCGGCGCCCCGAGCAACGTCGATGTGATCGTGATGGCGCTGCAAGCGGAAGCGCCGTCGCACACCCCGTTGGTGGAGACGCACTGGACACTGGTCGAATTGGGCGGGACTCGGGTGACCAAGTCGCCGGTCGGTCGCGAGCCGTTTCTGCTCCTGATGGCCGAAGAGAACCGCGCCATCGCGACCGGCGGCTGCAACCAGATGATGGGTACCTATCAGACGGGGTCGAACGAGTCGGGAAGCCAGCTGACGTTCTCCCAGTTCGCGTCGACGCAGAAGGCGTGCCCGGACGGCATGGACCGCGACCAGGCCCTCGGCAAGGCGCTCGCGTCCACCGCGGGCTATCGCATCGACGGCTCCCGCCTCGAGCTTCTCGACGCGAAGGGCGCCGTGCTCGCGCTCTTCGAGGCGGCCGCTCCCGAGGAGTAACCGGTGCGCGCGCGTTTGCGGTGCGCGTGCGCGACGCTGGCCGCCGCGCATTCACTATCGTGCGCCGTGACGAGCAAGCCTCCCGCAACGACGACGAACACGCCGTCCGGGTCCTCGGTCGGTGATACCCGTAGCGACGGATGGTCGGTGCGATTCGGCCCTTGGTCGGAGCCCAAGGGGTTCGTTCTGTCGCTTCGACTAGAGGCGCAGTTTCCGCGACTGGTCACGTGTCATTCCGATGTAGACTACGAAATTCACGAGGGTGGGGAATTCTCTGCCTTGGAGGCTGCCGCTGCCCGCGATTCGACCGGAGACCAGCGGATCGTGTCGTTCGTCGGTAGAACGCGAAGAAGTAGTCTGCCAACCGACTTGATGATAACTCAGGTTATCGTCGATCGCTTCCTCGCCGCCTGGCCCGAAGAGACCTGCGAGAAGGCGGGCGTGCACACCACCATCGACAACACCTACTGGAAGCTCGTCGAGTTGAACGGCGAGCCTGTCGTCACGCACGAGTTTCAGAACGAAGTGCACCTCATCCTCCGCTATCACAACGACGAGATCGGGGGGTTCGGCGGGTGCAATCCGCTCTCCGGGCGCTACCAAGTCGATGGCGATCGCGTGCGCTTTCTCGATATCGCCGCGACCGGCGATGCGTGCGAGTTTCAGGACCAGCAAAGCATCTTCATCGAAGCACTTTCTCGCGTGACCAACTACTTATCGGTGGGAGAATCACTCCAGCTCCGCGACGACAACGGCCCGGTCGCACGCCTGCGCGCCGTGTACTTCCGCTAGGGTCTTTTGACGAGCCCGAGGTCCACTACTTCGACCGAAGTATTCTTGCCGTAAAGCAAGTTGAAGCGAAACGCCGTCACCGAGTCGGTCTCTTTCGCGATCGAGACCGGTGTGAACAGGGAAAGGTTGATTGGCTTCTCGGCGGCGATCCCTGTCGTGACCGAAGCACACGACGCGACGGCCGCGAGAGCCATGGCGGTACGAATGAGTCTCATACGATTGCTCCTTTGGCGTTGGAGCAACCAGCCTATCACAGCGGCGCGTGGGAACCAAAGCCCTACCGGTACATGGCCTTGACGCCGATCCGTCGATCGCAAGCTGGCGACTCCACTGTCAAATCTCCGGCTTGCGCGTCTCGCCTTCGGGCCGCATCTTTCGGTCGTCCCCACTTCACACTCCACGACCAAGTACACCCCACATCGTAACCAAGAGCACCTGCGGCGACGGTTGTCACTGCAGGCAAGGAGCGCATCGTGTGCCCCAAGTGCACGCGTGCGATGCCCGCGGTTTGGGTGTGCCTGTTCTCGGGCATCGTCTCGGGATGTGGCGTCCGCTGGACGCCACCCGATACTCCCTTCGTGCCCCCCGACACAACCGCGCTCGGGGTGCGCGCCGAGCTGCCGCTCATCGCGATGTGGCCCGGTGAGACGCGCCGCATCGCGCTCCCTATCGTTCGATGCAGGGCCGGATGCCAGTTCGAGCTTCGCGGTGACGCCCCGCTTGCGTTCAGCCTCAACGAAATCCCGGATGTTTTCTCTCCCATGATCCGCGGCGGGCTGTCATCCGAGGCCTCTACGAAGAATACCTGCATCGTTCGTGTCGATACTCTCGCAGTCCCAGGAGACACGCTAACCTGTTGCTACGCGGTCTCGACCTTGACGAAACCACCGCGCACGTCACACTGGCGGCTGCGCGTCGTCGTGGAGGTGCGGCCAGCCATCCCGCGGGCGCGCGTCGAACCGATCCAGTTCGTGACGGCACGCCCGAATCCGTTCAACCCCGGCGCGACCGTAGACTACAGCGTGTCAATGCCCGGGCACGTGTCGCTCGTTGTGTTCGATATACGCGGACAACCGGTCGCTACACTCGTCAACTCGGCCCAAATGGCCGGAGACCACACGGCGTCGTGGAACGGGTGCGACGAACGGGGGAAACCGGCCGGTTCGGGCGTATATCTCCTGCGGCTAACATCGCCGGCGGGGATGCAAAGCTTCAAGATGACGCTCATCAAGTGAACGGGCAACCTTGCTCGATGGACCTATTCCAGGTTATGATACCAACCGGCTGTATCTGAAGGAACCGATGTGCCCCGCGACAAGACCCCTGCAGAATCCCAGCTTCGCGTACGCAGAATTCACCGCCGCGACTTGAACAGGGTGTGGCGCTTTCTCACGACGACCTTTCGCGCCGTGAATCGCGAAACCGTCGAGTACCAGCGACCGCGCATGAAGGCCAACTTCCTCCAGGTCTACGAAGACGAGGCGGTCGAGCAATTGGTGTTCGAGCTCGTCGACGGCAAGCAGGTGGAAATCGTCGGATACGCCGAGTGCGCCTTCACGAGTTCAATCGTCATCAGGAGAGCGAGATTGTCCCGATCCTGCGCAAACAGAAGGGCTTCCAGGAGGTCATTACCCTGGTGACGCCCGACAAGAAGCGCATCGAGGCGATCAGCCTCTGGGATAAGATGGAAGACGCAGAAGCGTACGATCGCTCCGGCTACAAGGATGTCGTCAAGCTGTTGGCGACGGTCGTGGATGGAACGCCGAAGGTCGAGACCATGGAGATGGCCTCTTCGACGATCCACAAGGCCGAGATGCGATAGTTCGCTGAAACATCTCGTTCCAGAACCAAGGGGCGGGTCGTTCGAGGACCCGCCCCGCTTTTTTCGGGCGGCGACTAGCACGTGGTCGGACGATCTCTAGAGACCGAACGCCATGCCTTCGCGCCCGACGTCCTTGCCGTCCACGAGTGCGGGGTTCGAATGGTTCAAGTGGATGAACCACAACTTCGCGCGCGTGTCTTCCAAGAAGGCGCGCGTCTCGCTCATGAGCGGGTGCGGGACTTGCGAGATATCCCGCCCCGGTAATTCGTCCATCGACGCGAACGTCCCGTCGACCAACAAATAGTCGACTTCGTTCGCCAGTTCACGAAGGCTCCGATTCCATTTCTCCCACTTGTCGATGTCGGGGATGAAGAGCGCCTTCGCGCGCGGACCTTCGATCAGAAAGCCAACCGTGTCGGTGAATTCGTCGCGGTGCGGTACGAGCATCGGCGTGATGCGAAGTCCGCCCGGGAGCTCGATGGCCACGTCCGGCTCGAGGGCGCGCAGCGCGACGTAGCCGTTTTCGACGAGCAAGTTCCACGGCCCGTTGTCCTTCAGGAACGCGTTCATTCTCTCGGTTCCGTAGACGGGAACGCCCTTCGTCGCCATCGCTTCCTTGCCGAGGTACATCAAGCCGGTGTAGTGGCCGATGTGGGCGTGGGTGAGAAAGATGCCGTCGGGCGGCGCGCCGCCCGTGAGCGCGCGGAGTTGGGCGGGGAAGTCGGGTGTGGTGTCGATCATGTAGGCGAGGCCGAGGTCTCGGTTGATGAGACCGAGGCAGCTCACCTTTTCGGCGGGGCGCCTACCGGCGTAGACATCGGCGCACGGAGATTTCGTGCAACCGGGATGCGGCATGCCGCCGTCCTGCGCGATGCCGAGGACGACGAGCTGCCAGCCGGGTGCCGGTGCTTGCGCCGTCGCTGGAGTGGCGAAAAGCAGGGCGAGAATCAGTAGGAGAGCGACGTGCTCATCGGGGTGCTGACGCTCGTACTGATCGCAGCCCTGTAGGGTGAGGGGACGTCGCGAGGTTGCTGCGCGCCGGAGACGTGCGGAAGTGTCGGTGCTGCCGATTAGCACGGCTGCGATCACAACAAGAATCCGTCCTCCGAGATGATGTCGACTAGACCGATATCACGCCGGCGCGACCATCTCAAGCGCCCTACCGGTACATGGACTTGATGCGACCCCAGGTCGACACCTCGGGACCCGCCGCCCCGTTGACGTTGACGGTCACCGCGCCTGCTTGATTCATGGCGCAATCGGCCTGGTAACTGTTCGACACGGCGATACTCATGACGCCGCTCCATGCGTACTCGTGGACCGGCGTCCGATACACCCCGTTCTCGAAATACCAACTCGTCGACGCCGGAGGATCGTAGATGTTCCAGTGCACCACGGTCGACGTCAGGCAATCGAGATTGATCTCATCGGTCGTCGTCAGGTAGACGCGGTAAGGTGGCCCGCCGGGAATCTCGACCGCGGAGAGCTGCATGGCGGGCGCGCCGACACTGACGAGCCAGGACATTGTTTCCACATCGTTATAGCAAAGGTCGGTTGCAACCGCCGTCGACGTGATCGCGTAGGAGCCCGGTCGCGTGTAGGTATGCTGGATGTCGATGATGTAAACGATCGAGTTCTCGATGGGACTCACCCACATCGATTCACCGAAGTCGAAGGCGACGAACTTCATCCCGCAACAGAATTCGACGACATATCCGCGAACCGACACTGTCATCTCGGATATCCGCGACACGGTGACATGAAACTCCGGGTCGTAGCAGGGCTGGATCATCGACAACTCGAGTAGCGTGAGTCCCGACGCTGAAATCCATCCATCGAGTTCGGGAAGGTGCATTCGCCACAGGAATTCGGACTGAAACGCCGAGTTGATTCGCTCCGCCGCCTCGCGTCCCGCCGACTGTTCGACGAGATAGCCGACTGCGCAGATGCGGCCGTCTCGGTCGATGAAGCACGGACGGTTCTGATCGGCGTAGAGGTGGTTGCGGGGGAAGACTCCGGCGTCGATGTAGTCGCGCAAGCGCGCGAGGTTCTCGCGGCGCGCGGCGCGCAACGACGCTAGCGCGGACACGTCCCGCGCCGACAGGAGCGCGTGCACGAACTCGAGGTGCGTGCGCACGCGCAGATCGGGATCGGCGCCCGGCGGCGGGAGCGAACCGTATCGCTCGACGTAGCTCGCATCGCCGATGACGGCGTTGATCGCGTGTCGAAACAGGTCGGATCGCTCGTAGTGGATTGACGGGGACGCGACGACGGGTGTCGCCGTGAGGACCAGAACGCAAAGCACCCAAACGAAGCGTGACATGAAAAAACCTCCTCGGTTTCGCCCGCGGTCGCCTAAGCGATCCGGCTGGGCACCTTTAGGAGGTCGGCGGTGATGGGAGGATAGCACGCGCGGTCATCGAATGCAAGCCGCGCGGGGCCAGGGCCTAGAGCGGGAAGCGCGTCCCTTCGCGCGCGACGTCCGCGCGGCCCACGATGGCCGGATTCGAATGGTTCAGGTGGATGAACCAGAGCTTGGCGCGCGCGCCCGCGAGGAGAGCGCGCGTCTCCGACATGAGCGGGTGCGGGACTTGGGTGATGTCGCGCCCGGGCAGTTCATCCATCGAAGCGAAGGTCCCGTCGACCAGCAAGACGTCGACCTTGTCCGCCAACTCGCGAAGGCTACGGTCCCACTTCTCCCACTTGTCGATGTCCGGAATGAAGAGCGCTTTCGCGCGCGGCCCTTCGATCAGATAACCCACGGTGTCGGTGAACTCGTCGCGGTGCGGGACGAGCATCGGCGTTACGCGCACGCCGCCCGGTAGTTCGACCGCAACCTCCGGTGTCAGCACGTGCGGCTCAATGTATTTCTCTTTGACCAGCAAGCTCCACGGGCCGTTCGTCTCGAGGAACGAAGTCATGCGCGCGGTTCCGTAGACGGGGACGCTCTTCGCGGCCATGGATTCCTTGCCGAGATACATCAGGCCCGTGTAGTGACCGATGTGCGCGTGGGTGAGAAAAATGCCGTCGGGCGGCTGGCCGCCGGTCAGCGCCTGGAGTTGCGCGGGGAAGTCGGGAGTAGCGTCGAACAGGTAGGCGGCACCGCTCTCCCGATCGACGAGGCCGAGGCAACTCACCTTTTCGGCGCGGCGCGTACCCGCGTGGACGTCGGTGCACGGAGACTTCGCGCAGCCGGGGTGCGGCATGCCGCCGTCCTGCGCGATGCCGAGGACCACGAGCTCCCAGCCGCCGGACGGCTTCTGCGCCAGCGCCGGTGCGGCGAGGACGAGGAAGACGAGTATCAGCGAAATGACGCGGGGCACGCCGAGTGATGCTACCATCGATGCGGTTCACCCGCAATTCGATAAACAATTCGCAGGGGGCCGCTCGTCGTCGACGTCGACCCCGGCCATGTGATCGTGACGATGAGGTCACTCGCAGTAACGCTGCCTCGATCGTGCTAGAATACAGTCATGGACGAGCAGATTCGCTTTGCGGTGTTGATTACGTCCCGGCTGCAATCCGCTCGGATTCCTTTCATGATCACCGGCTCCATGGCGCTCGCGGTATACGCGATCCCGAGAATGACGCGGGATATCGATCTTGTGGTGGAGTGTCAGCCCGACGACGCAGTTCGGATCGCGGGCCTATTTCAGGCCGATTGCTACGTGGACGTGACGGAGATACAGGAGGCGGTGCTTCACCGCTCCATGTTCAACATCATTCACAACGAGTGGATCGTCAAAGCGGACTTTATCGTTCGCAAGGACGACGAGTACCGTCGTCTCGAGTTCAGCCGTCGAAGAGACTTGGACATCGCGGGAACGACGATGCCGGTCGTGTCGGTGGAGGATCTGATTCTGTCCAAGCTGTCCTGGGCGAAAGCATCCGAATCGGAGCCCCAATTTCGCGACGCTCGCACGCTGGTGGCGACCGTTTCGAAGCTGGACTGGCCGTATCTCCAGAAGTGGGCCGGCGTGCTGGGTGTTTCGCAATTGCTCGACGAGGTACGTCGATGAAAGACACGAGCGCGCGAGCGGAATCACGTATGAGTGATCTGTTGGCTGCCCGCTCCCCCGCGGAGCGCTTCGCGATGGCGTGCCGCATGTTCGATGCGGCCCAGACGCTGGCCCGCGCCGGGATCATTGCCGAGCACGGGCCCGGGGCGGATGCGCACATGCGAAAGTACCTCTTCCTGCGATTCTACGGCCAGGATTTCGCCGAGGAAAGGAAACGACGCGTGCTTGCGTCGTGGGGCGAGGACCACGAGACGTGAGATCGACACCGAAGGGAATTTGAGACCTGCCCGTTGATCCCTCCTGGACAGCCCGCGACCTGTTCACAATATTGAGTGCAGCGATCGAGACCCCGCCTGGAGGTT
>JAKEHA010000334.1 GCA_022615275.1 Candidatus Latescibacterota bacterium | reverse complement strand
CTTCGACGCGGATTTCGTCCAGCACCTCGGCGGACCGGCGTACTTCCTCGTGCTGAACAGCATGGTGTTCCGCATCCCCAAATCGGTGAAGCGCCGCATCGCGGGACCGACCATGGCGATCGAGTCGCTCTTGTCGACCCACGCGCCCGACGTCTACGCGGAACTGGCCTACGAGTTCGAACCCACGCACGGAACCTTCCGCTACTCGGACCGCCGCCGTGCCCTGGTCGAAGGCGGCATCGTTCCCGCGCTCGCGGCACGCGACCTCGAGCTCGCGCAGCCGGTGTGGTACGCGGCAATCGATATCTCCGCGCTCTTCGAGCACGCCGCCGCGACACCGATCTTCAAGCCCTACTCGGAATATCCGCCGTCGCGCCGCGACCTCTCGCTGGTGGCGCCGTCCGGGATCGCGTGGATGCAAATCGAGAAACATGTGGTCAAGGTCGGCGGACGCTTGCTAGAATCCCTCCAGGTGTTCGACGTCTATCGCGGCGGCGCCCTCGGAGAGGGAGTGACCGCTTACGGCGTGCGCCTCTCGTTTCGTTCCAACGAGTCGACGCTCACCGACCGTGACGTCGACGCGCTCATCGCCAAGTTGGTATCCAAGCTCGAGTCCGAGCTGGGTGTCACGCTGCGGGCGTAGCGACAAGGAGACGGGTTCGATGGAAACCAGGCCCGCGATCGAGAAGCTCTCGCTGCTCGAGGACCGTATCGCCCAGACCGCCGAACGCTTCGCGCACCTCAAGGATCAGTACCGGGCGCTGCAGGAGCAGAGAAGCTCGCTCGAGCGCGAGATCGACCGACTCAGGAGCGCGAACCGCGAATTGAACGACCGAATCAATCATCTCAAATCGAATCACGACAAAATATTGAGCTCGTTTCACAAGGAGGAAGTCAGGAAGCGTATCGACCGCGTGCTGGAGAAGCTCGGAGAGCTGCAGCTGTAGCGGGTGCGGGCGAACACTGACTGGGTGTTGAAAATGAACCCCGACGAACGGGTCGAGATGGAAAACACGAAGGCGACGACGGTCGAGATCATGGGCCGCGCGTACCGCGTGCGCGGGGCGGCCGACGAGAAGTACGTGCAGGAAGTCGCGCGCTACGTCGACGACAAGGTGCGCGAGGTTTCCCAAGGGTCGTCG
The DNA here is from genome assembly GCA_022615275.1 of Candidatus Latescibacterota bacterium. Classification (GTDB taxonomy): domain Bacteria; phylum Krumholzibacteriota; class Krumholzibacteriia; order WVZY01; family JAKEHA01; genus JAKEHA01. The sequence goes on along the minus strand of JAKEHA010000334.1, from coordinate 1,435 downwards.
TTGCCGGCTTCGGATCGCGTGGCCATTTTGGCCGCGATGAACATTGCGGACGAGTTGTTTCAACTGCGCCGCGCGTCGCACGAAGAACTGTCGACCATCGAACGAAAAACGGAGAGCTTGATCAGCTTGCTCGACGAGAAAATGTCCGTCGACGGGTGATAAAAAGGGACATGGCAACGGGCGCTATGAACGCGCCGATGCAAATACGAAAATTCCCTACCATGTTCGTGATGAAGTAAGGTAATTTTTGAGCCAACACCTTATTCAGGGACGCCTTATTCGGATCGGGCTGTAGCCGCACGTGCGGCAGATCAAAACGATTCGTGCGGGTATCCACGTGGACCGACTGGTTCATGAGTTCCCTTGCACACGGCATAGCGTGGGGAATTTTCTTTTCCCTCCGGTTCTTCACGTCTCGCATTCCTGACCGATCGGTCGATCGCTGAGTCGGCCGCACGCGCCGACGCCACGCCCATGCCGGCTTCGAGGCCGGCCCGGAGGATGCCGTGAATCCCAGCTGGTTGTGGGCCGTCCTGGCGGGTGTCGCGACCGCCGTCGGGGGCTTTGCGCTCGGCATCGCGGGCGCGCGCCGCCTCGCTCGTTCGGGGCTCGCCCGGGCGGAGCGTCTCGCCGAGCAGATGACCGTCGACGCGACGCGCCAAGCCGAATCCATCGTTCGCGCCGCCGGGCTCGAGGCCGAGAAAACGTTGGCCGCGCAGCGCATCGAGCTCGAACGCGAAATGTCGGGCGCGCGCGACGCCTTGCGCCGGAAGATCCACGACGCCGATGCGAGCGAGACCGCGCTTGCCAAGCGCCTCGAGGTCCTCGATCGCAAGGAAGCGGTTCTGGGGGAGCGCTCGCTCGCCCTCGACACCAAGCAGAGGGTGCTCGAGGAGCGCCTGAAGGAGGCGTCGCGGCTGATCGCCGAGGAAAACGCGCGCCTCGAACGCATCGCCGGGGTGCGCAAGGAAGACGCGAAGCGCATGCTCTTGAAGAACCTCGAGGACGAAGCCCACGTCGATGCATCGCGGCGCGCCCGTGAGATCCGCGAGGAGGCCGAGCGTTGGGCCCAGCAGGAGAGCAAGAAGATCATCGCGCTCGCCATCCAACGCTACGCCGCCGAGCAATGCGTCGAGACCACGGTGGCGGTGGTGGGACTCGCGTCGGACGAGATGAAGGGGCGCATCATCGGCCGCGATGGGCGCAACATTCGCTCCTTCGAGAAGGAAACGGGCGTCGACGTCGTCATCGACGACACGCCGGGCGCGGTGCTCATCTCGAGCTTCGACCCGGTGCGGCGTGAGGTAGCACGGCTGGCCATGGAGAAGCTGGTGCAGGACGGGCGCATCCACCCGGGGCGCATCGAGGAGATCGTCGCCGAGGTGCGCGCCTCGGTCGACGCGGGCGTGCGCGAGAGCGGGGAGCGGGCGCTCCT
>JAKEHA010000333.1 GCA_022615275.1 Candidatus Latescibacterota bacterium | reverse complement strand
GCAGGTCTACTACATCGGCGCGTCGATGCGCCCGAAGCAATGGACCAAGAACCTGATCGTCTTCGCGGGGCTCATCTTCTCGCGCCACGTCCGCGACGCCGACCTGCTGTGGCAAAGTGTCGAAGCCTTCCTCGTGTTCTGCATCCTGTCCGGCGTCATCTACCTGGTCAACGACATCGCCGACGTCGACAAGGACCGTCACCATCCGGTCAAGCGCGGGCGCCCGCTCGCATCCGGCGCCCTCGGTCGTTCGAGCGCGCTCACGGCGGCGGCGATCCTGACCGTGCTGGCGCTGGTGTGGTCGCATCGCTTGGGCCCCGGCTTCCTGGTGGTCGCGTGCCTCTTCACCGTGCTGAACCTGGTGTATTCGTTCGCGCTCAAGCGCGTGGTTCTGCTCGACGTCGCGAGCATCTCGCTCTCGTTCGTGCTGCGCGCGATCGGCGGGGTGGAAGCGCTGCGCGCGGTCGATCCCACCATCGCCATCTCGCCCTGGCTCTTGATCTGCACGCTGTTCCTGTCGCTGCTGCTCGCCTTCTGCAAGCGACGCCACGAGCTCGTCACCATGGAGGACGCCGTCAATCACCGCGAGTCGCTGCAGGAATATTCGCCGGCGCTGCTCGATCAACTGGTGGGCATCAGCGCCAGCGGCTCGGTTCTCTCCTACTCGATCTATACCATCTGGCCGGAAACGGTGGAGAAGTTCGGAACCACCAACCTCGTGTACACGGTTCCGTTGGTGTTGATCGGCATCATGCGCTATCTGTACCTCGTCTATAAGAAGGAAAAGGGAGGGAGCCCGTCCGACCTCCTCTTGCACGAGAAGTTCCTGCTGGTCGACGTTCTCGCGTGGATCGTGCTCGTCATCGTGATCTTGGGGTTCTAGGTGGCGACCAAGCGAGCGACCACAGTGCGCCGCGTTGCGGCTCCCGCGCGCGTGCACCGGGTGCGCGACCCCGCGGCGCGCGCGTCGGTGCTCGCGCCGCTGGAGGTGGTGACGCGCGCGAAGGTGAATCTCTCGCTCGAGGTCATCCGGCGCCGCCCGGACGGGTACCACGAGATCGAAACCATCCTGCAGTCGATCGACCTCGCCGACCGCATGCGCGTCGAGCTGACGAGCGACGCCAAGATCGAGATCACATGCGCGACCCCCGGCATTCCCACCGACGCCGCGAACCTCTGCCACCGCGCGATCCTCGCCATGCGCGCGGTCGCGGGCCGGTCGCTCGGCGCGCGCATCGTCCTGGAAAAACACATCCCGGCTGGGGCCGGATTGGGGGGTGGCAGCTCGAACGCCGCCGGGATCGTACGTGCGGTCGACCGTGCCCTGGCGCTCGAATTACCCACGAAGCGGCTGGAGAAGATCGCGGCGTCGCTCGGCAGCGACGTTCCCTTCATGCTCCACGGTGGGACCATGGTGGGGCGCGGCCGGGGGGAGATCGTGACGCCGCTCGTACCCCTCAAGGGGGCCTTCTTCGTCGTCGTCAAGCCGGAGGTAAGCATCCCGACGGTTTGGGTTTATTCCAACCTTAGTTTTCGATTGACAGGGCATCGACCACGACTTAACCTGAGGGCCGTAAGTGCCGTTTTGGCAAGGTTTCCGAAGGCTCCGTTGCCGTTTCGGAATGCGTTGGAAGAAGTCGTGTTTCCCGCGTATCCATCGGTCGCGAAGCTGTGGGAAGAGTTGGTATCCGAGCGGCCTTGCTTTGCGTCCATGACCGGCAGTGGATCCGCGGTATTCGCGATATTCGATCGCGAGGCCCGGGCCAACGAGGTAGCTGAGCGATTCTCGGTGAGGGGGTTGTTCGCCTCCGTCGCGAAACCAGCGAAGCAAGCGGTCGACATTCGTTAGGGCGTGTTTGCGCGCCCGGTGTGGGTGTCTGCTTGTCTTGTTAAGGATAGGGGGGCTCGATGAGGATCACCGAAGTGAGGGTATCTCTGCGCGACGACGCGAAGCTCAAGGCGTTTGCCAGTATCACGCTCGACGATTGCTTCGTCATTCGTGGCTTGAAGATCATCGAGGGCAAGGACGGCACGTTCGTCGCCATGCCCAGCCGCCGCCGCAAGGACGGCGAGTACCAGGACATCGCGCATCCGATCAACAACGATGCGCGCGAAGAGATGGAGCGCGTCATCCTTGCCGAATACCGCAAGGAAAAGGAACGAGCGAAGGTAGCGGAGACTCCGCACATGTCCGACCGCTAAAGCGCCTTCCCCGGCGCTCCTCGAAGGAGCAGTCCTTCATCATTAGTTTTCCTGGGGCGTAGACAAGCGGCAAGTCACTTGGCTTTGGACCAAGCATTCGGAGGTTCGAATCCTCCCGCCCCAACCACGGGCAGGCGGCGGATAATCTCCGTCGCGCGGCGTAGATAGAAACGGAATTGGCACTCGTCATCGATTGTCGGGATAAGCATGGACGGTCTGAAGCTAATTTCCGGTAACGCCAACCGGCCGCTGGCCGAAAAAGTCGGCGAGCAGCTGGGCGTTCCCTTGTGCGACGTGACGTTGGATCGTTTCGCCGACGGCGAGATCCAGTGCAAGATCAACGAGAACATCCGCGGCGTGGACGTCTTCATCGTCCAATCGACGCAACCGCCGGCGGAGAACCTGATGGAGTTGTTGATCCTTCTCGACGCGTGCTTTCTGGCGTCGGCGGAGCGGATCACCGTGGTGACGCCGTACTACGGGTACGCGCGCCAGGATCGCAAGGACCAGCCGCGCGTTCCCATCACCGCCAAGTTGATCGCGAAGCTCCTGGAGGTCGCGGGGACCAATCGCATTTTGACCCTCGACCTGCACAGCACCCAGATCCAGGGGTTCTTCGACATCCAGGCCGACAACCTGTTCGCGGCCCCGGTCATCCTGGAGTACATCAAGCAACTCGATACCACCAACTTGATGATCGTGTCTCCCGACGTGGGCAGCACCAAGATCGGCCGCGCCTTCGCGAAGCGGCTCGACGTCGACCTCGCCATCGTCGACAAGCGCCGCTCGGAGAAGGACAACGTCGAGGTCATGAACGTGATCGGCGACGTCAAGGGACGCGACGTCGTGATCCTGGACGACATGATCACCACCGGGGGTACCTTGGTCAAGGCGGCGCGCGCGGTCTCGGACAAGGGCGCCCGCTCGGTGCTCGCGTGCGCCACGCACCCCGTGTTCGCGGGTGACGCGTGCAAGATCATCATGAATTCGCCCATTCGCGAGGTGGTCGTGACTAACTCGCTCCCGTTCGACCGCTTCGCCGAGTGTCCGAAGGTGAAGGTGCTCGATATCTCGCGACTCATCGCGGAAGCCATCAAGAGGATTCATTACAACGAGTCGGTCAGTACGTTGTTCGTGTAAGCGGAAGGTGAAGGATCATGGAACGATTTGAGCTCCAGTCGAATGTTCGCGCCGACGCCGGCAAGGGTGTCGCGCGCAAGTTGCGCAGTCAGGGTCTCCTGCCCGCCGTCTTGTACGGACGCAAGGACGCGCCCATGGGCATCTCGGTCTCGGAAGTCGACGTGCGCAACATCCTGCGCAAGCACCCGGAGAGCGCCATCGTCGACCTGACGGTCGCGGGCGAAGGCGGCGGCACCATGAATGCGATCATTCGCGACGTCCAGCGCCACCCCGCATCGGGGAAGATCCTGCACGTCGACCTGCAACGCATTCGCTTGGACGAGCAGATTCGCGTCGAGGTCCACATCGAGGTGCAGGGCACCCCGGCCGGTGTGAAGGAGCAGGGCGGCGTGCTCGAGCACGGGACGCGCACGGTCAACGTGATGACGCTCCCGACCGACATTCCCGACGCCATCGTCGTCGACGTGTCGGCGCTGCGCATCCACGACTCGGCAAAGATTCGCGACATCATGGCGGCCTACCCGAAGGTCCAGTTCCTCGACGACGTCGACACCACGCTGGCGACGGTGATCCCGCCCATCGTGGAAGCAGTGGTGGCACCGACCGCGGAGCTGGTGGCGGAGCCGGAGTTGATCCGTAAGCCGGGCGCCGAAGAAGAGGAAGGCGCCGAAGGCGCTGCCCCCGCGGGCGGCAAGGGCGCGGCACCCGCGAAAGCGGCCCCCGCCAAGGAAGAGAAGAAGGAAAAGAAGTAGCACGCGTTGCGACGTGCTGTTTGCATCACAGCCCCGCGACGGCTACCGTCGCGGGGCTTGTTGTTGTATTACCTAGGGAGCGCACTTGCCCGTCGATTATCTCGTAGCCGGCCTCGGCAACCCCGGCGAACGCTACCGGCGCACGCGCCACAACCTCGGGTTTCGCGCGGTGGAGCTTTTCGCGCGCAGACGTGGGGCGCGCTGGGGAAAGCCCGCGAAGGGGTTGGTGTCCACGCGCGTCGACATTGCGGGGCGCGATACACTCGTCGTCGAGCCGCTGACCTACATGAACCTCTCCGGCGACGTGATCGCTCCGTTGATGGCGAAGGAGTCTCTGCCCCTCGATCGCGTGCTGGTCGTGTGCGACGACTTCGCACTTCCGCTGGGCTCGTTGCGCCTGCGCAAGTCGGGGAGCGACGGCGGGCACAACGGGCTGTTCTCGGTCATCGAGCGCCTAGGCACGGTCGACATCCCTCGCCTTCGGCTCGGTGTAGGACCGGTCCCGCCCCGGGTCGACCCGGCCGAGTTCGTCCTCGCCGAGTTTCCCCCGGAAGAGGAACGCACGGTGGACGAAATGTTGACGGTCGCCACCGAGTGCATCGACGCCTGGGTGATGGACGGCATCGAGAAGACCATGAGCCGCTTCAACACCCGGCGCGAGCCGCCCGCGGACCCCGCTTGACGGGCGGGACCGTATCCCCTATAGTGGCCTGCACATAGTCACAGCCAGATCGGCTCAACCGACTTCTCTACCCCCCGGCCGGCCTTCGGCCGCTGCGGGGGGGTCACATGTCCACAGGGAGGTACTCCGTGAGAAGTTACGAGTGCGCCGTGATCGTGCACCCGGCCGTCAACGAAGACGGTCTGCGTGCGAGCACGGCCAAGTACGTCGATATCATCGCCAAAGGCGGCGGTGAGATCACGAAGGTCGAAACGTGGGGCAAGCGTCGTCTCTCCTACGAGATCATGAAGCAGCCCGAGGGCACGTATTTCTTCTATCGCTTCCGCGGCGGCTCCGCGCTCGTCGACGAGCTGGGCCGGCAGATGCGCATCGATGAAGGCATCCTGCGGCACTTGATCGTGCGCGACGAGCTGGCCGAGGGCAACGAGCCCGCGCTCGAGCCCGGCACCGTCGAGGCGACCATGCGCCATCCGGAGCGCGAAGTGCGCGAGGAGGTGGAGCACCGTGGCGAGAGATACTAAGCGCGATCCCAAGAAGAAGGGCGAGAAGCGTGAAAAGCGCCCGATGCGCAAGAAGAAGTGCAAGTTCTGCCTCGATCGCGTTACGCACATCGACTACAAGGACGAACGCCGCGTGCGTCGTTTCATGACCGACCGCGGCAAGATCACACCGCGTCGCATCACGGGAACCTGCGCGAAACACCAGCGCATGCTCGCGGCCGCGGTCAAGCGCGCGCGTCTGATCGCACTCGTGCCGTACGTGCGCGAGTACTACCGGTAAAGGAGAGCCGATCGTGGAAGTCATTCTGTTGGAATCCATCCACAAGCTGGGCAACCGCGGCCAGGCCGTGAAGGTCAAGCCCGGCTTCGCGCGCAACTATCTGTTCCCGCGCAACCTCGCGCTCCCCGCGACGGCGGCCAATCGCCGCGTGTTCCAGGAGAACGAGCGCGTGTTGATCAAAAAGGACGAGGCCGCCATCGACGCCGCGCGCGCGCGCGCGGCCAAGTTCGTGGACGTGTCGGTCAACATCGCCGTGCAAGTGGGCGAGGAAGACAAGCTGTACGGTTCCGTGAGCGCGCTCGATATCGCCCGCAAGCTCAAGGAGCAGGGCCACGAGGTCGAGCGGCGCGAGATCGAGTTGGCCGATCCGATCCGCCAGATCGGCGTGTACAACGTCGATCTCCGGCTGCACCGCGAGGTGTCGGTTCCGATCAAGGTCTGGGTGGTGAAGGAGTAGGAGACGCGTGATCGCGGTGGTACTCGCGGGTGGTGTCGGTGAGCGGTTCTGGCCGTCCAGCCGCCGCCGTCGCCCCAAGCAGCTCCTCGACCTCACCGGGCGGGGCAGCATGCTGCAGTTGACGCTCGATCGTTTGGACGGGCTCGCGTCGCGCGAAGACACCTTCGTGATGACGTTCGCGGAGCAGCGCGACGCGGTTCTCGCGGAGCTGTGCGGCCGCGTTCCCGATGCGAACGTCGTCGGCGAGCCCGAGATTCGCAACACCGCTCCCAGCATCGGGCTGGCGGCCGTGATCGCGCGGCGGACCCGCGGTGACCAGACGATGCTGGTGCTCCCGGCCGACCACTTGGTCGGAGCCGCGGAGCGCTTTCGCGAGCAGGTGCGCGCGGGGCTTCGTTACCTGGCGGGCGCCGACGACCTCGTGACGTTCGGGATCGTCCCTACCCGGCCCGAAACCGGCTACGGGTACATCCGCATCGGTGAAGAGCGCTGGAACGAGGGGCGGGACCGCGTCTTCGCGGCGGCCGGCTTCGTCGAGAAGCCGTCGCCGGAACGCGCGCGCGAATTGGTGGCGGCCGGCTGTCTCTGGAACAGCGGCATGTTCATGTGGCGCTCGGGTGCCGTGCTCGACGGGATGGCGCGCCACGCGCCCGAGCTGGCGGCGGTGCTGGCCCCGATCGAAGCGGCGGTGGGAACGCCGCAGTTCGGCGGGGTGTTGAAGCGGGAGTACCCCCGCGCTCCGTCCGTCTCGATCGACTACGGCCTCATGGAGAAGGCGCGCAACGTCGCCGTGATGCGCGCCGACTTCGCGTGGAACGACGTGGGGAGTTGGGAGTTCGTTCGCGACGCGGGGACACCCGACGCCGACGGAAACGTGACCGTGGGCGAGCACGTCGTGATCGACGGCAAGGACAACACGGTGGTGGCCCCGGGTCGCTTGGTCGGCATGATCGGAGTCGAGGGGCTGGTCGTGGTCGACGGCGGCGACGCCATTCTGGTGTGCCGTCGCGACCGCGTGCAAGACATCAAGCAGATCGTCGCCGAGCTCAAGCGCCGCGGCCGAGGAGACCTGGTATGACGAGGAGGTTCAGTTCGATATGAGTTGGATTCGCAATCTGCTGCCATTGGTAACGCTCATCGCGCTGTTCGCGACGGGCTGTTCGAAGGAGACCGAGACCAGCCAGGTCGATACCTCCGAGGAAGAGCTGGCGGCACGCGTCGGCGATTGGTCCGTCACGCGCGAGTTCGTGGAGGAGTACCTGCGCCGCATGCCCGACCAGCAGCTCCAAAAATACGATACGCCCGGGGGCCGGGCGCTATTGGCCGAGAAGTTGATGCAGGAAGAGCTCGCGTACCTCGAGGCGAAGAAGTTGGACCTCGCGTCGCGCGAGAGCGTGCGCGCCCGCCTCGAAGAAGCGAGGCGCGCGATCCTGGTGGCCGAGTACCTGGACGAGTACGTCGACTCCAAGGCGCGTCCCACCGACGAAGAGATGCACGAGTACTACGACGCCCACCAGGACATGTACACGCAGCTGGAGACGATCCGCGCGCAACACGTGTTCTCGAAGGACAAGCAGAAGCTCGAGGAGATCAAGGAGCGCGTGGTCGAAGGCGGCGAGAAGCTCACCACCATGGCGCACCTGTACTCCGAGGACACCATCACCAAGACCGACGGCGGCGACCTCGGGTATTTCAATCCGGGCGGTTACATCCGCGGCGTGGGGTACTCGAAGGAGTTCACCGACGCGGTGGCGCAAATGGAGCAGGGGCAGGTGTACGGGCCCATCAAGTGGGAGAAGGGCTATTCGCTGGTGCGCGTCAACGAGAGACAGCCGGCGGTGCTCCGCCCCTACGACGAGGTGCGCGAGGAGATCGCGGGACGCCTCGCGCGCGACAAGATCGAGAACGTGCGCACCCAGCACTTCGCCGAAGTCGAGACGCGCTACGACACGCGCAACTATCTGCAGGAAGACTACGAGAAGATGCAGCGCGGCCCGCAGGAGCTGTTCAACTACGCGCAGAACAGCACCGACCCCCGGCAGCGCATCGCGGCCTTCCAACAGATCATCGACAAATTCCCCCAGGACCAGTACGCTCCCCAGGCCATGTTCATGATCGGCTTCGTATACGCCGAGGAACTGAAGGACTACTT